>JANOSQ010000724.1:0-10072 GCA_031415915.1 Fimbriiglobus sp.
GGATGCGATCGACGCGCCGCTTGACATCCCGCAGCGGATGGTCCGCCCGGATGCGGTCCTCGACGTGGAAGGTGTGAAACAACGCCGGCTGCTCGTCGGTCCGACCCCGCATGGCACATCCCCCGGGAAGATGCGCCGAGGATAGCGCGATACCACGGGGGTGGCGACCGGGAGTTTTTCAACACCCTGCTAGAATGACCCCATGACCATCCCCCCCGCCATCCTCGTCTGCGACGACGAACCCGTCATCCGCGATACCCTCGCCGAGTTCCTCCAACAGGAGGGCTACGAGGTCCGCGCCGTCGGCTCCGGCGAAGCAGCCCTCGCGCTCGCCGGGGAGCGATTCTTCGATCTCGTGCTCTGCGATATCAACCTGCCCAAGCTCGACGGCATCGAAGTCCTCGAGCGGCTCGCGCGCATCAGCCCGGAAACGTTCGTCATCCTCATCACGGCGTACGCCACCGTCGATACGGCCATCGAAGCCTTCCAAAAAGGCGCCCACGACTACCTCATGAAGCCGATCCTGCTGCGCGAAGTCCACGGCAAGATCCGCCGGCTGTTGAAGCAGCGCGACATGCACCGCGAGAACCAGTGGCTGCGCCGCGAGCTGAACCGTACCGCCGACAGCGCCGAGATGGTGACCGGGCAGAGCTTGGCCATGCGGACGGTGATGGACTTCGCCAAGCGCGTCGCCCCGTCGCCGAGCACGGTGCTGATCCTCGGCGAGAGCGGCACCGGCAAAGAATTGCTGGCCCTCGCCGTACACCGCTTCGCCCAAGCGGCGAAGCCGACCGACGGCCGGTTCCTCGCGGTCAACTGCGCCGCCATCCCCGGCGACTTGTTGGAAAACACGCTCTTCGGCCACAAGAAAGGGGCCTTCACCGGAGCCGACCGCGACTCCGTCGGCGTCTTCGTCCACGCCGGGGCGGGCACGGTCTTCCTCGACGAAATCGGCGAGCTTCCCCTGGCGACGCAGGCGAAATTGCTGCGCGCCATCGAGCAGAAGGAGATTCTGCCGGTGGGCGCCAACGAACCGGTGAAGTTCGCGGCCCGCATCCTCGCGGCCACGAACAAAGACTTGGCGAAGGAAGCCGCGGAGGGGCGATTCCGGCAGGATCTTTTCTACCGTTTGAATGTCGTGGCGCTGACGCTGCCGCCGCTGCGCGAGCGCCGCGAGGATCTGCCGGCGCTCGTCGAGTTCCTGCTGACCAAGCACTGTCAGCAATCGGGCCGGCCATTCGCGGGCTTGTCGCACGAGGCGATGCAACGGGTCTTGAAGTATCCGTGGCCGGGGAACATCCGCGAGTTGGACAACGCGATTCAACGCGCCGTGGTCTTGGGCGAACCGCCGCTGATCGAGGTCACCGACCTGCCGCAAACGCTCTGGAGCGCCGAGGCGATGCGCGATCCGGACACGCTGGAAGAAGCGGTGCGCTTCGCGGAGAAGACGCACATCGAACGGATCTTGAAGCAGACCCCCGACAAGCGCGAAGCGGCCAAGCGCTTGGGCATCGGCCTGAGTTCGCTCTACCGCAAAATCGAGTTGTGCGGGGTGGAGGTGGAGTGAGCCGGCTCGTCAGAGCCGGACGCGTTAGCGACGTTTTCGATTGGCCGAGAGAAGCTATCGGCAGCGTTAACAAAAATGAAAACGTCGCTAACGCGTCCGGCTCTGACGATCCGTTCCAAGGCACGAAAGCTTTCTGCGGTCACTTCTTCACCGGTCGATGTTCCGCTCGAGAACCTTGAACTTCCCCTTGCCGAGGTTCGCCGAAACGCTTCACTTCGCCAAACGCTTCGGCTTCGCCATGTGGGTCGCGCTGCCGTAGGCCATCTCGGCGCTTTCCATGACCGTCTCCGACAGCGTCGGGTGGGGGTGGATCGTTTCGAGGAGATCGCGGGCCACGGCGCCCATCTCGAGGGCGAGGACGCTCTCCGCGATCATCTCGCCGGCGCCGCTGCCGACGATGCCGACGCCGAGGATGCGCTTGCTCTCGGGGTCCACGAGCATCTTCGTCAGGCCGTTGGTGATGTTCAACGCCACCGCCCGGCCGCTCGCCGCCCAGGGGAATTTCAACACGTCGTGCGGCACGTTCTGCTTCTGGGCGTCCACTTCCGTCAGGCCGACCCAAGCGATTTCCGGATCGGTGAAGATCACGGCGGGGATGCCGCGGGGTTGCCACTCGGCCGGTTCGCCGAGGATCGCCTCGACGCAGACGCGGGCCTCGGCGGTAGCCTTATGCGCCAGCCCCGGTTCCCCGGCTACGTCGCCGATGGCGCAAATGTGCGGCACCGCCGTGCGGCGCTGGCCATCGACCGTGAGGAAGCCGCGCTCGTCGGTCTTCAGCCCCGCTTTTTCGAGCGCGAGCGCGGCGGAGTTCGGCCGGCGGCCGACGGAGACGAGAACGCGGTCGAAGGTCAGTTCGCCGGGGACGTCTTTGCCTTCGAGTACCGCGACGATCCCGCCGGGCGTCGCTTTCAACGAGGCGACCTTGGTGTTCAGGTAGATCGCCGCGAACTCTTTGCGGAGCTTCGTTTCCAAAGGCTTCACGAGGTCGCGGTCGGCGAACGTCAGCAGGCCGTCCAAGAATTCGACGACCGTGACGGCCGAGCCGAGCGCCGCGTAGACGCTGCCGATCTCCAAGCCGATGTAGCCACCGCCGATGACGAGCAAGCGCTTGGGGATGTCCGGCAGCAGCAAGGCCCCGGTCGAATCCATGATGCGCGGATCGTTGATTTGGAAGGTCTTGGGCATCGCCGGCAGACTGCCGCTGGCGATGATGCACTTCTCGAAGCGGATCGTCTCCGGCTTCTCACCCGTGATTTTCACGGTGTGGGCATCGGCGAACTCGGCGTGCCCGCGGATCGTTTCGACCCCGCGGCCCTTGCACAGTTGGGCGATGCCGCCGGTGAGTTTGCCGACGACTTTCGTCTGCACGTAGTTGCGGAGCTTATCGAGGTCGATCTTGGGTTCGCCGAAGGTGAGGCCCAGTTCGGCGGCCTCCTTGGCTTCGTGGATCACCTTGGCCGCGTGCAGCAGCGCCTTGCTCGGGATGCAGCCGCGGTTGAGGCAGACGCCGCCGAGTTTCGGATCTTCATCGACGAGGATCGTCTTGAGGCCGTGGTCGGCCGCATGCAGGGCCGCCGGGTACCCGCCGGGCCCACCGCCGATGACGAGCAATTGCGTTTCGCGGACAACGGACATAGCGGAACTCCGGCGGGTGGACGACGATGGTGTTATAGTGGTGCTTCTCTTGGCCAACTTCCAAGACGCGCTACAATTCTAAGAACCCTTGTTCGCTCTCACGGAGTATTACCTTCAGCATTCCGCGCACGAAGCGTTCGACCAAGCCGCCGAACCCGATGAAAAGCTTGTACCGCCGGCTCAGCCGCGTTGGACTTTCACGCCCCTACATCACGACGACGGCTTTGCCGAGTTGGTGGGACGATGAAATCGCCGAGAATCCGGCGGGCTACGCACACGGACTTCTCTTGCTCTCCCGGCATTTGGGACTCGACCTCGCCACGCTGCAAAATGAGTCCGCCCCGGTCCGCTTGCGCGAGTTCGGCGTTTGCAAATACAAGAAGCGCGACTCGGTCAGCGAAGACGACTTGGCCATCTGTCGGACGTTGGCGACCCGCGCGGCGCAACTGGCGGCCGAGGCCATCGAACTCCCCCCGGGGTCGCTACCCAGCAACGCGATGGAAATCCGCGAAGCGATTCTCGATGGCGAAGCCGCCGGGGTGGGTCTCGCGGAATTGGTCAGCTACTGCTGGAGCATGGGCATCCCCGTCCTGCATCTGGATCACTTCCCGAAAACCGCCCATCGACCGGATGGATTCGCTGCCCGTGTCCGGGGTCGGCCCGTTATCATTCTCTGCGTCCGCAAGAAGCAAGCGGCTTGGCAGTTGTTCATTCTCGCTCACGAACTCGCGCACTTGGCACTGGGGCATATCGAGGAAGACGGTTCGCTCATCGATGACAAGATCGAACAGGATTCGACCGATGTCGAGGAGCGAGATGCGAACGCATTCGCGATGGAGATTTTAACGGGGAGTCCGCCGAAACGATTTCGCGCGAGCGGAGCTTGGCCCGACGCCGAAACGCTTGCGGCCGAAGCCCGGCAGATCGGCCGACAGGAAATGATCGATCCCGGGCACGTGGTATTGAACTACGCTCACTCCATGGGAGCGGATTTTTTCCCCGTCGCGCAACTGGCATTGGCGCGACTGTACCCCGGCGCCGACGCTATCCGAGACATCCGTGAAAAGATGGCGGACACCCTCGACTGGTCCCGCTTGCCGGAAGACAGCAGCGAATTTCTCATGCGAGTGACCCGACAGGGTTCCGCCGAATGATTTGTTTGGCCGACAACGACATCATTTCCAAGCTCGCGACGTCCGATTTGCTCGACGAGGCGTTGGTCGCATTCGGCGTCGCCCATTCCGATGTGTTTGTATTGCCAGCCGCCGTCCATGTCCTTCTGAGACCGAGTAAGCCAGGCAAAGGCAAATTCAAACCGGATGGCATCGAGTATCGGCGACTCGCCGCATTCTTCGAACGTGTCAACGTCGTCAACACGGTTCCTTCGGCCGAAGAGCAATTCGCATTCAACGATGCGATGGGGATCGACCCCGGCGAAGCGATCCTATTTTCAGCTACCGCTGAGCATCCGGATTTCTTGCTCGCGACGGGTGACAAAAAATGGCCTCGTCGGACTCGCGTCGTCGAAGGGTGATGTTTTCCTAGCCGTGCAAACCCGACTCGCCGGTCGTGTCATCTGTTTCGAGCAGACGATTCTCGAGATCATCGAGCGATTCGGTTTCGATTCCGTGCGGGAGAAAGTGATCCCCGCACGCCATTGCGATATGGCCTTGCGAGCCGTGTTCGGCTCCGGCTTGGAAGCGACGGAAGCGAGCGTTCGTGCGGGCTTGGACAATTACATCGACGATTTGCACAGGCGAACGGGCAGTCTGCTCCTCATTCGGTAATCATCGGCACATGCCCCCACCCAACGGTAAACTCCCCCGGGTCGAGCCTACCTCACACCACCACCGCCGGTTCGATCACGCGCATGGTGCGCCAGCGGCCGCCGCGGAAGCGCAGCGCGAAGCAGATCGCCAGGATGAACACGTAGAACGTGGCGAAACTCCAAGCCGCGTAGAGGCCCCAGCCGTAGTGCCAGCACAGCCAGGTCGGCACCACCATGAGGGGCCACGAGGTGCCGAGGGCGATGACCGTGACGAAGCGCGTGTCGCCGGCGCCGCGCAGCCCGAAAGCGTAGATGATGTTCGCCCCATCCGCGAGGGAATAGAGCGCGACGAACAGCAGCAGCAGCGGGATGATCGGTTCGATCTTCGCCCACTCCGCGGGTTCCATCTCGGCGGCGAAGGGCATCACCATCACGTGCGGCAGCGTCAGGTACAACACCGAGATCACGCACATGTACCCGGTCGCGAGGATCGCCCCAGCGTGCGTCGTGCGCGCGGAAATCTCGGGCCGGCCTTCCCCCTGCCGTTGGCCCACGAGCACTTCGACGCCCTGCCCCAAGCCCATGACGGGGAGGAACGTCAGCAAGTTCAAACTGAACGTCAGCGTGGTCGCCGCCAGTTCCGCGTCGCCGATGTTGCCGATGAAATAGATGAACGCCGTGAAGGCCATCGCCTCGATGAAGAACTGCCCGCCGTTCGGCAGACCGAAGTAGAGCAACCGCCGGAAGAGCGCCGGGTCGAAGCGCCAGCCGGACAGGGTGCCGAACTCGGCGCGATCCCGACTGCGGAAGAAGAGGATCAGCCCGAGGACGCACGACACGCCGCTGCCGAAAGCCGTGGCCAAACCGGCGCCGAACATCGCCGCGGCCGGGTCGTGCCGCTGCCAGAGGATCAGGGGCACGGCGAGCGCCGCGTTCGTCAGCGCGCCGACGGCGTTGATGAGCAGCACCGTCCAACTCTTCTGCCGGCCGGCGAAGTAGGCGTTGACCGCGGCGAGCACCAGCGTCGGCAGCGCGGCGAAGCTGAGGCCGCGGAAGTACGAGCGCTCCAGTTCTTTCACCGCCGGCTTGTGGTGCGACGCTTCGATCAACAGGTCGGCCAGCGGGATCAGCAGGGGGAAGAGCACCCCGGCGCCGAGGGCGAAGTAAATGGCCTGCCAGACGACCGGGCCGACGCGGTTCGGCCGGCCGGCGCCGAGGTACTGCGCGACGAAGACCGTGGCGTACAACACGGTGAATTGCAGGAGGGCGAGGGGTGTCCAGAAGTAGCCGACGGTGGGCATGGCCGCGGCGACGGCGTCCGAGTTGACCCCCGAAACAAAGATGCGGTCGATGAAGATTTGAATCGTCGTGCAACTGCTGCTGACGATGAACGGCAGCGACAAACGCAAGAGTTCCCGGCCCGCTTGCACCTTGGTCTGCGGGCCGGGGGGTAACGGAGCAACCGTGGCCGGGGAGGATTCCGCGACCACGGCCGGGGGGAGTTCGTCCAATTCCATCAATGCGGTCTCATTTGATCGGCAGGAGCCAAACGTTGCGGAACTGCACGGGGTGGCCGTGGTCTTGGAGCATGATCGGCCCCGGTTTGCCCGGGTCGCCGCCCAAGCCAGCCGTGGTGTTGTCCTTCTCGACCTTCGCGACGTCGTGTACCTTCACCCCGTTATGATACACCGTCATCCGCACGGGTTCGGTCTTCTTCTTGCCGTCGCTGTCGAACACCGGCGCCGCGAACTCGATGTCGAAGCTCTGCCAGACGCTCGGCGCCTTACAGACGTTCTCCTTCGGCGGGAAGATGTCGTAGATCGACGCGCAGTCGTTCTTGCCGCTCTTCAAGCCGTAGCTGTCGAGCACTTGCACTTCGTAGCGGCCCTGCAAATAGACGCCCGAGTTCCCGCGGCCTTGGCCCTTGTTGTCCGGCTCGTACGGCACGCGGAACTCCACGTGCAGCTTGAACTTCCCGCCGAACTTCTCTTTGGTCACGATGTCGCCGTGCCCTTTCACGCCCTCCCAGTGGCCGTCTTCGAGCTTCCATTCCACCGGTTTCCCGTTGGTCTTCGTCCACTTGTCGGCCGACTTGCCATCGAAGAGCACAATGGCGCCATCGGGCGCCGGCGTCGATTTCGCATCGACCACGTCGTCCGGCTTGAGGGGTTTGAATTTGTCGTCCAGCTTCCACTGGGCGAACAGCGGCGCGGCCGACAACAGCAAGGCGGGGAGAACGAATCGGAGCATCGGAATCACCTCGGGGAGATGGGGACGGACGGAGAATCGTAGCGGGTCGATTCGGTAGCGCCCAACTACCGAGTTGGGTCGGGCTCCAAAGGATGGGAAAATCACGTGAGCTTATTTCCTAAACCTTGACGCAGGCCAAGCACAACGGTCATTCGTCTCACATACTCGGGTTTTTTCTTCTTCACACTATAGAATCTCGCAATTGCTTGCTGGTTCGGCAGGTCGGCTTCCGCCGCGAGTAATTCTTGTGACATACGCAGACGTTGTTGAACTGGCGCAGGGTCCTTTTCGACTTCGCGTTTGAGAATCGTGAAATCGGGATCCCCCGCCTTGGCATCGGCGAAGTGAGATATGTAGTTCTGGATCATGATCCAGATTTTGTCCGTTTGGTCGATCCGCATCGGATTGAACAGAAACCACGAGATCAAAAATACGAGATCTTCGCGGTATATCTTCGGGACAATTTTGGCCTGCTCCTTCAATACTTTCAGAGCGAGTAGCATGGCGGGGTTGTCATTGATCTTCGAAGTCGCAATCATGGCTTTCTCGGAGTCGGGTAGGATCGGAGGAAGAATTCCCGCCGGTTTGCCGTCGAATACCAATTACGCCCCGAATTGAAACACGCCCGCTCGCACCGCGAAGAACTTCGCCAATTTGCCGATCTGCTTGCGGTTGAGCGTGCGCTTGCCCGACAGCACTTCGGATATTGTCGATTCGGCGATGCCGGCGCCTTTTGCGGCGGCGGCTTGCGATAAACCTTTGATTTCCAGGAGGTGCTGGAGCATATCGGCGTCAGAAACCGGTTCGTCCGGGTAGTGCTCGGTCTCGTAAGCTTCGACGAGGTCCGTGAGGACGCCGAGGTAATCCCGTTCGGGTCCGCTCGGCCGTTCGAGATCGATCAGCGAGTGTATGACATCCGTAGCGTCGTCGAGTTCCCGTTCGGTTCGGATAGGCCGCAGCGGGAACGCGAGGACGAGTTCGAGGTACCGATCCTGCGAGCGCCCGTAGAGATTCGAAAGTGCGGTGCGGGCCATGCTCACGTCTCCTTCCATTTATTCGAGTCGTATCCGGCGTGCGTCAACACATGGCGGATGTAAACGATGCCCGTGTTGTAATGGATCGCCGAAATGAGTCGGTACTTATTGCCACCGATGTCGAAGATCGCGAACCGTTTGTAGCGGTCGACTCTCGTGCCGAGCAAAAACCGAACATCCGCGAACGAGCCCCATTCCGCGGCTTTGGCGAGCCGGTGCCAGAGATTCAATGGTTTTTTCGCGTCCGGGTGGACAGTCCAAAATTCCCGGAGCCGTTTCGGGGAAATCACACGCATGCGATTGTCTTCGCAGATTGCGAATATGTCAAGCTGACCGTCCCAATTTTAGCACCTTCACCCCGTTTTACGCCTGTGTGTCTTACCCCATCGTCCGGCCGAACAACCCCGCCATCGCTTTCAGCTTCGCCAGCATCGCGTCCAGCGTCGGGAAGTCGATCGTCTGCGCGCCGTCGGACAGGGCGTGATCCGGGTCGGGGTGGGCTTCGATCAGCACCCCGTCGGCGCCGGAGGCCATCGAGGCGTAGGTCATCGCGGGGACGTAGTTCCGCTTGCCGGTGCCGTGGCTCGGATCGACGAACACCGGCAGGTGGCTCAGCGCCTTCGCCGGCGGCACCACGGATAGATCGAGCGTGTTCCGGCTGTGGTCGGAAAAGGTTCGCACACCGCGCTCGCAGAGGATCACATCGTAGTTGCCCCCGGCCAAGATGTACTCCGCGGCCATCAGCCAATCTTCGAGCGTCGCGCTCATGCCGCGCTTCAGCAACACCGGCTTGCGGCAGAGCCCGACGCGCTTCAAAAGCGAGAAATTCTGCATGTTCCGCGTGCCGATCTGGATGATGTCGGACGCTTCCTCCACCGCCGACGCGTGCTCGGTGTCCATCAACTCCGTGACGATGCGGATGCCGGTCTTCTCGCGCGCTTTCGCCAAGATTTTCAGCCCGTCGAGGCCCATCCCTTGGAAGCTGTACGGGCTGGTGCGCGGCTTGAATGCGCCGGCGCGCATGAACCGAATCCCGCGGTTCATGAGGTGTTCGGCGGTGCGCATCGTGGTCGCTTCGTCTTCGACGCTGCACGGCCCGGCGATCATCGTGAACGTCTTCGGGCCGATCTCGACATCGCCGAAGCGGATACGCGTGTCGTCCTTCTTCATCTCCCGGCTAGCGAGCTTGTACGGCTTGGTCACGCGGATGGTGCTCTCGACACCGGGGAGGAATTCGAAGTGCGCTTTGTCGACGGAGCCGGTGTTCCCGGTCATGCCGATGGCGGTCCGCGTCGCCCCCGGCAGCGGGTGGGCGACCAAGCCTTGTTCGGTGATCACCGCCACCACCCGTTCGATCTGGGCCGGCGTGGCGTCCGACCGCATCACGATCAACATCTGGAGATCCTTCGCACGATGAAAGACTGTCTATTATACTGGGGCGGACGGGAATGGCTTACGGCTGTCTGGGCGGAGTGGGGCGCGGCGGAAGAGCCGGACATCACAATATCGAAGCCGGACGCGCCGGGCTGAATTCGGGCGAAGTTTCGTTTGACAGGGCGGAACGATCCGGCGATATTGCCGGGATCACATCGGCCGATCGGCCCGATATTCGTATGTTCGGCGGCGAGAGGCGCTGGGCAATCGACGGCAGGCTGGCTGTCCGCAATTGGGAGGTCGCCCGAAATACATGGCTGAATCACCACAACCACCACCGCAAACCGAGTCGGCCGGACACCCGCGCTGGGTCAGGGTGTGTCACTGGATCGTGGCCCTCAGCTTCCTGGTTCTGACCGTCAGCGGGTGTGTGATCCTGATGTG
>JANOSQ010000725.1:0-5489 GCA_031415915.1 Fimbriiglobus sp.
GGAAGTGCTGCGACTTGGGCCAGTGACGTCTTGTTTTGTTAGCCCGACGCGCCAGCAACCGGTGTCGGATGTCGAAGACTCCATCCGACACCCTCGCTGGCGCGTCGGGCTAACAAAACAGGTGCGGTGCGACCTACGCCGCGCATGCGTCCACGAAGCTGGTGAAGAGTCGCTTCATCCCCGGTTGCGTCTCGGCGAGTTCCTCGGGGTGCCACTGCACCGCCATGACATACTGGTTCGTTGCGCTTTCGACCCCTTCGATGATCCCGTCCGGGGCGTAGGCGTTCGGCAGCAGATTCGGGGCGAGATCCTTGATCGCTTGGTGGTGCATGCTATTGACGAGGGCGATCGATTCTCCGAGGATCGAGCCGAGCCGGGTGCCCGACTTCACCGCGATTTCGTGGGCCAAATAGCTCCGGCTCGGGGATTCCGGCGTCGGGAAGAAGTCGTGCTTCAGCGCCGCGGGCACTTGGTCGGCCACGTCTTGATAGAGCGTCCCGCCGCAGGCCACGTTCAGAATCTGAATCCCCCGGCAGACCGCCAGCAGTGGCTTGCCGGTGCGCAGCGCGTGTTCGAGCAGGAGGATTTCGATGGCGTCGCGGTCCGGATCGGTGACGCCGCACTTGGGGTGCTTGACCTCGCCGTAGCGGCTCGGATCGACATCGACGCCGCCGGTGAGGAAGACGCCGTCGAGCCGCTCGAAGATCCCTTCCATGGTGTCGAGGTCGTGCGGCAAAAGTGGAATGAGCCACGGCGTCGCGCCCACGTTGCAGAGGGATTGCACGTAACGCTGCCCCATAATCCAGCAGTTGGGCAGGTCGCCGCCCGGTTTTCCGGGCAGGGTCTGCATGGCCACTCCGATGACGGGCCTCGGCATGGGCGTCGCCCCTTGGGGTTTTGCGGGATTCTAGAACAGTTTTTCGTCGGACATCCTTCCGCGACGCCACGGTGAAGCAACCGCCGGGCCAACTTCCATCGGCGTATTGTACGATAATGATGGTTGTGGGAACTGGGTGGAATCGGTCAGCCGAGTTCCACCGCGCGTCCGGTTTCGTTGGCTCGGTAAATCGCCCGGATCAATTCCACGCTCTTGCGGCCTTCGCGCCCATCGACCTTCGGCGTGCGGTTCTCGCGGATCGCGTCTACGAAATCGGCCAACTGCCTGCGGTGGCCCTCGTAGCTGATCGCCTTCGGGTCGGCGGCCCCTCCGCTGGCTCCGCTTTTCATCACGCGGATGCGGGCGTCGTCGTCCGACTGGGGATCGAAATCCCAGCGCACGATGTCGTCTTGTTCGATCTCCGCCGAACCCCGAGTGCCGTGGATGGCGATTCGCTTCGGATAACCGGGGTGGACGCTCGTCGTCGCTTGGATCACCCCGAGGGCGCCGCTTTTGAAGCGCAGCACCGCGACGGCGGTGTCCTCGACTTCGATGCGCTCGTGGGCCAGCGTCGCGGTGAACCCGTCGACGTGTGTGACGTCGCCCATCATCCACAACAGCAGATCGACATTGTGAATCGCTTGGTTCATCAGCGCCCCACCGCCGTCGAGAGCCTGGGTTCCTTTCCAGCCGCCTTCGTCGTAGTAGGCTTGGGATCGCCACCATTTGCAGGTGGTTTCCCCGAGCGTGAGTTTGCCGAAGCGCCCGGAATCGATGGCCGACTTGAGTTCCAAATTCGCATCGCCGAACCGGGACGGGAAGATCGTGCAGAGCTTCACACCGTGTTTGTCGCAAGCGCCGATGATCGCATCGCAGCGCTCTTCGGTGATCTCCAACGGCTTCTCGACGACGACGTGTTTACCCGCCGCGGCGGCCAGTAACGCCGGTTCGCGGTGGGCGCCGCTCGGCGTCGTGATGATGACCGCATCGACGCCGGGGCCTTTCAGCGCGTCGCCGAGTTCGGTGAAGACGGGGCACGTCAGCGCCATCTCGCGGGCGAATTCGTCGCCCGTCGGGGCACGGCGACTGACGACCGCGGCGATGCGGGCACCGGGGATCTCGGCGAGGGCGCGTGCGTGGAAGCGGGCGATCATCCCGCAGCCGACGATGGCGAACCCGATGGGAGCAGGCATGTGTGGAATCTCGACGGCGGTGATGCCTCTGATCTACACCGCGGGCGAATTCAGGCCAACCTCACCAGCAGCTTCGGCACAAAAATGATCGCCCCGATCGCGACCGAACCAAGGCTGGCCAACAACACCGCCCCGGCGGCTTGATCCAAACATCCGCGCATCCGATTCTTGGTCGCGTCGTCGAGGGCGTGGAACAGCGTTTCGATGGAGCTGTTGAACGTCTCGGCCGCGAAGACGGCGGCGATGCACCCGACCAACAGGCACCACTCGACCGGCGAACATTCCAGCATGATCGCGAGCACCACGACCAGCAACGCCGCGGGCACTTGCACGCGGAAACTCGATTGCTCCCGCAGCGCTTGGGCGGGGCCGGCGAACGCTTCCGCGAACTTCGTCCGCCAACGTCGGCGATTCGCCATCGCGTCACCGGAGGTAGGGTGAACCGGTCGGCACGCCGGGGCGACCGCTCACGGCCGCGTTGGGGAGGAGCAGGAGTTGGAAGCCGAAGTTGTTGACGAACGCGTTGTAGCTGAAGCCGACGGAGAGCGTGAGATCGGTGCCGGTGCGGTTGAACGCGACCGAAGTCGATTGCGCGATCTCGGTGCCGAAGTCGAAGACGTTCGCGGCGGTGATGCTGTACTTCCGATTGAGTTGGTAGCCGAAGACGGCGATCAGCGCGCGGCTGCGGACGGGGTCGACGTGCCGGTAACCGAGGTACAGGTTACTGCCGTCGGGCCGGTTGTAGCTGATGCCGACGTTCAAATAATTCGCGGCCGGGTCGAACGGGTCGGTCCAACCCGACGAGCTGAGGGCGGTGCGGTCGCCCCAGTTCCAAATGAAGTTGTATTCGAGGAACGCGACGCTCTTGCCGAAGTTGTCCCGCTCGGGCTTGGGGTAGAACGAGGCCGAAAGATCGAGGGTCATCCAATCGACGGTGTGATCCTGCCCCGGGGCGCCGCGTTTGGTTTGCAGGCGCTGGCGCAGCTCGGCTTGGACCACTTGCAAAGTATCGAGGGTCTCCGGGCGGTTGTCGAGCACCCGGCGGACGGCGTAGCGCTGGGCGTCGAAGCGCGGGGAATCGCGCAGGGCCAGACCGTCCGCCCCAGCGACGAACAGGTCGGCTTGGCGCCGGAACGTGCGGGCGGAGAGATCGTTGTTGTCGTCGTTGAGCCGATCGAGCAGCGGCAAATTCGCGAGGGAGCTGCTCGCTTGGGCCGCGTAGTAATTCGCGCCCCATTCCACTTTGTGGTTCAGCCCGCGCACGTTGAAGAGTTCGCTGCTGGCCTCGGCGTAGAGCTTGCTGAACGGAATCGACGCCCGGACGCCCCCCGCCCCGAGAATCCGCCCGCGGTCGTCGCCGGTGAGGTCGCGGGAATAGTAAGTCGCATCCACGATGCCGTAGGGTTCGAACCGCGTCGGGCCCAAATCGAAGGGTAGCGAGAGCCGTTGGTTCAAGTTGAGGCGGGCGGTGTCGACCTCCGTCGCTTCCGTCGGGATCACCGGCAATGGGTCTTGGGTTGCGGGTCGGAGCTGGGCGTACCCGGCCGAGCCGCGGGCGCTGTAGAGGAACAAATCGAAGAACGATTGCCCCGTCAACGCCGCATCGACCCGGGGCAACCATTGGGTTTCCGTGACCCAGTCCCGATTGACGTTCGCCTCCGCGAGGGCCGACCACGATAAATTCCCGGACGCCCCGTAGAAGTAGGCGAACGTCTCTTGGTTCTGCTCGTTGTCGTAGCGGAGCTTGAAGAACTGCTCGTAGAAGTTCTTGTCGCTGAGGTAGGCGGCTTGGCCCATGAAGCGGCCGTAGCTCGTGCCATTTTCGTAGAGGTCTTGGGTGTGGTTCCAGTTGAACCGCCCGCGGAAATACGGGTTGTTCGGCTCCGGCCCGCGGAAGCCGCCGAGGAGATCCTCGCCTTTGTCCCCGAGCCCGTAAAAGGTGAGCGAGCCGGAGTTCGCGAAAGTATCGCCGAAAAGATTGCGGTAGGTGAATTCGCTCCCCAAGCCGGGGCCGCGCTTGCTGAGGTAATCGGTTTGCAGGTACCAGCGTGTGTCTTGCGGGCCGCGGACGCCGAGCAGTTTGTAGGCGTCGAAGGTGGCGGAGGCGGAGAACCCGAAAACCCGGTTGTTGCCGAAGCTGAGGTTCGTGAAGGGTCCGAACGGTTCGCTAATGTCGGTCTGGTACTTCGGCCAAGCGAAGAATGGCACGCCGAGCAACTCGAAGCGGTTGCGCTCGGAGAGCAGATCGCGTTGTCGGCCGGTCTCGACTTCACCGGTTCCGAGTTTTCGGTAGGGCTGGCCGAATATGTTCCGCCGAACAATGTCTTGTTCCGTGAGCGTCGCTTGCCGACTGCGGATGGTCAACGCGGGGTCGGCCGGGCGTTTGCTGGAAAACACCAGCGTGTCGAAGGCCCGCCATTCTTTGGGGCCGAGCCGCCAAATTTCCGGCGCTCGCAGGTGAACCGGGTCGGCCCCGGCCGCGAGCTTCGATTCGAGATCGGCGCCGATGGCCACGGCCCGGCTCTTCTCCAAGTCGTAATAGAGCTCCTCGGCCCGGATGATCTGCTCGTCCGGTGCGAGGCCCGTAGCGGAGGAACTCCGCGTCTGGACGACGACGTTCCCCGAGCAGTAGAGTTCGATGGTCATTTTCTTCGACTTGCCATCGTCGGGTTGGGCCGGGTCGCTGCGTTCCGTGCGGATTCCGCTGAGGATGTCGGTGCCTTTTTTCGCCCCCTTCACCCAAATCACGGCATTGTCGGTGGCGAATTCGATTTCCTGCGCCGGTTGGTTCGGCCCGGTCGCCAGCATCACGACGTTGACCTTGAGGCCGCCGGTGTAGGTGATCCTCTGCACGTCGTCGCCGATCGGATCGACGATGTAATCGTTCAATTTCCCATAGCGCGGGGAAAAGCTGATGATTTGCTTCATCGATGCCTTCAAAGTGACGCTGCTCCCATCGGGCAGGATCACTTCCGGCGTCAGCGGCGTCGTGAGGGTCGGAGGCGGAAGTGGGCCGGGCTGGAGAACCGTGCGCGTGTTCAGTCCGCCGGGCGGCGGATTCGGAATCGGCAGGGCTTCGGATTGCTCGGCTTCGAAATTCGGCAGCGGTGGCAATGGGAGCGCCGGGGCGACCGTCGCCGATTGGGCGCGGACGACCGCCGATCCGCCCAACGCCGCGAAGGCCACGGCGCAGAATGCCCACGTCCAGACTCTAGCGGGCCGCCTTGCCACACTGCCTCCGTCGATCCCGTTGGTCCATCCGATGGGTCGCGGACTATAAACCGGGGACGAATTCTGTCAAGGTGGAGAAGGGAACGGGGTCGTACCTCCGGATTTTGGAGTTGTTCTCCCGAGCGGTGGGCGTCAGCCCTCCGAGGATGCGAAACTCGGTGCGGTTCAAATCCTCGGAGGGCTGACGC
>JANOSQ010000726.1:0-1844 GCA_031415915.1 Fimbriiglobus sp.
CCGGCGGTCAACACCGCACCGCTGACTTGCGAGTAACTGAACGCGCCGGGCACAGTGGTGGAGGCGCTCAACTGGGTTGCGCTCAGCGGCGTGCCGTAGACGATTGGCGAGGGCGTGGTCCAGGTCAGTACCGGCGTCGCCCGATCCACCTCAATCTGCACGGTCGCCGTTGGCGAGTTTGGGTAGTTGATCGCGTCGTTAGGCGTGAACGTCACGTTCAGCGGGTGTGTGCCGGCGTTCAGGACCGTGCCAGCAGGAGGCGAATACACGTAGGTGCCGGGTACGTTCCCCTGGGCGTTCAACTGCGTCCCGTCCAGCCCGGTGCCATACGTGATCAGCGCAGGTGCGCCCCACGCCAGCGTTGCGAGGCCGCGGATGGTGATCGGATTGTCAGCCACCACGTTGGCCGCGAGCCCGCCGCCCGAGGCCGTCGCCGACAGCACGACAGGGCCGCTGCCAACCGGCGCGTTCGGCGCGACCGCGAGGATCAGTGAAATCGGATCTGTTGCCCCGCCTGCGAGGGGGGCCGTCCGCGTGCAGCTCGCGGTCGCGACCGAGCAGGCCCACCTGGTCGTCGCCGGGTTTAGACCCGCCATGCTGACGGCGGTGAGGCCATTCGGGATGGCCGCGGTCAGCGTGAGCGTGGCATCGGTGGCGAGCGTCGGTTTGGTGTTGGTGACGTTGATGACCGTCTGATCGGCCGCATCACCCTGCGTGAAGGTCGGCGGGGCGTTTGTGAAGCTGATCGACACGGTCGCCGGGATGTCCGGCGCGACGAACGTGGACAGGTCGAACAGCATGTACTCGAGGAGCTTTTCCTGAGCAGTCATTGGACCCGCCGAGCACTCGGTCGGGAATTGCATGAATCCGGAGTTGTTGACGTTCTCGACGTGGTACTCGTTGAACAGCACGCGTCCACACTGCTGATCGGCGGGCACTCCAACCGGTGTGTTGAAGGTGAACTGCACGGACTGGGACCCGGCCACCGGGTCGTTGACGCTCAACCACGACTGCGTCGGCGGGATCACTCCGTTCTGATCGTTTCGAATCGCCTGGAGCGGGATGACCCCGGCTGCCGGAGAGGCTCCGACGACTCGGAGCCACTGGGCGAGCTGCGCCCCTTTCGGAAAACTAGTGTTGACGAGCGCGTTCTGGTCGGGGATGTTCGGCTGTTTGACGTCCCAGTTCGCCGTGCCCGAAAACGGCGCCGTGTTGTAGAGCCACGAGTATTCGAAGTGCGTCGCGAACACGCGGCCGCCGGCGTTCGCGTAGTTCAGAAGCCGCTGCCGCTCGGCCGGAGTCCGGTCGTACTGGTTCCCCTGACAGGCCAGCATCGTCATGTCGTACTGGTTGAGGTTGCTCTGGTTGGCGAATAGTTGCGACTCGTTGGGCGTGCTGTTGTTGACGATGGCCCCGGCATTGCCGCTCCCCTTGTAAATCTGAATGCGGCTGGGGCTTCCGGGATTGCCGAACTCCGAGTCCTGGATCCCGATCTTCCTGAGCGCGCACTCGATCGCATCCACAGCTCCGGTGACGATCGCAATTTTGGGAATGTCTCCCTCGGTCCTGTTTCGGGGGAAACGCGACAAGTTGGATGAGACGGAGGTGGACGCGCAGGCCTGGACATTGGGGACCACGAACTGGCGCCGCCACTTACCTGCCTGGATCACCACCGGGATGTTCGACCCCACCGGCATGTTCGTGAGCCTGAAGGTACCGTCAACAGCGGTGGTGGTCTCGACCAGCGGGGAGCCCGACGCCTGCTGTCCGCCCGCGGTGCAGACGGCGCCCGATTCGAAGGGCAGCACCGGGGAGTTGGGCACGTAGACCAGCACGTTCGGGAG
>JANOSQ010000727.1:0-1690 GCA_031415915.1 Fimbriiglobus sp.
GCTGGCGATTTCGGGCGTGCCCGTCCGCAACGAGTTCACTCTCGTCGATGACGCCAAGCGGAAGGTCGAGATCGACCACGTCAAGAAGTGGATCGAACTGGCCGCGATCGCGGAAGCGAAAACGGTGCGCATCTTCGCCGGGAAGGTGGCCAAGGGGGATACCGTCGAAGCGGCCAAGACGCGCGTGATCGATTCGATTGAAGAATGCTGCCGAGTCGCCGAGAAAGCCGGGGTGATAGTCGCCCTCGAAAATCACGGCGGCCTCACGGAAACCCCAGTCGAGATGATCGCCATCGCCAAGGCGGTGAAGTCGAAAGCGTTCGGGCTGAATGTCGATACCGGGAATTTCAAGACCAAAGACCCCTACGCGGACATCGCCGAGATCGTCCCCTACGGCGTCGTCTGCCAAGTGAAGTCGGAATCTTTCCCCAAAGGGAAACCGGCGGAGGAAGCGGACTTCAAACGAATCGTGGAGATCCTGAAAGCCGGAAAGTTCCAAGGCTATGTGATTCTGGAATACGAAGCGAAGGAAGACCCGAAGACCGCTGTACCGCGCTGCCTTAAGGAGTTGAAGAAGCTATTCGGATAGCCCTAACGCCCCCAAAATCAATTCCTTCACCGCCGTCATCGGCACGCGTTCGCCGCCCGGCTTCGGCCCGTGGCCGATCAAAATCGCCGCGTCTTGCGGGTCGGTCGCGATCAAGCCGTGGCTCCCTTTCACAATCCCGGCGTCGAGCGGCGTCAAATCGAAGATCGTGCGGAAGCCGAGTTTCTTCTGAAGCAATCGAGTGGCGGCGTGCAACTTGGGGGCGCTGAACTTCGGATCGAAGAAGAGTTCGCACGGGTCAAACCCGGGCTTGTTGTGGATGGCGACGGCGCGGGCGTAATCGGGGGCGAGCGCATCGTCGAGCCAGAACGGATAGGCGAACCACGCCTTCGATTGGACCAGCACGACGATCTCGCCGGAGCGTTCGTGATCGAGTGAGTGCTTCGCACGCTCCTCGCCGACGAGCACTTCCGCGACGCCGGGTAGCCCGCGGAGCAGCTCCTTCACGCGCGGCAAATCATCGGCCTTCCGCACGTAAATGTGGGCGATTTGGTGATCGACGACGGCGAACGCTCGGCTTTCGAAGGTGTCGAGTTGCTCGCCGAACGGCCCGCGCCGGACTTCTAATAGTCCGGCCGTGCGGAGCAGTCGGTTGAGGTACACGGGCGTGTCCACATCGCAGTGGCCGTACTCGCTCACGACCCAAACCTCGGCGCCGAGCTTCTTCGCTTCATCGAGCAACGGCGCCGCGGCGTTGTCCAGTTCCTTCACCAGCTTCGGCATATCGCACCCGCTCGGGCCGCGCCGCTGCGGTTCGTAATCGAGGTGCGGCAGGTACACGAGCGTGAGTTCGGGACGGTGCAGTTTGAGCGTCTCGGCGGCGCAGTTGGCGATCCACTTGGTGGAAGCGAGCCCCGCCATCGGTCCCCAGAACGCGGGGAATGGGAAATCGCCGAGCTTCGCCTTCAGCGCTTCGGGGAACTCCGCGGGGGTACCCGCGACATCGAACGCTTTATTCCCATCGACGCCGTACCACGGCTTCGGCGTGACGCTGAAATCGACCTCGGCCCCTTGGTTGAACCACCAAAAGAGCTTCGCGCTGCTGAAGGCGGCCCCGCGTTTCTCGGCGCGGTGTTTCGCCGT
>JANOSQ010000728.1:0-3141 GCA_031415915.1 Fimbriiglobus sp.
GGAAGGTCGTGCTGATCGACGTTTGGTTTCTCGGTTGCCCGCCGTGCGTTCAACGCTTCCCGAAGTTTGTCGAACTGCACCGCGAACTCGGGGCCGAGGGCTTGGTCTGCATCAGTTTGAACGTCTACCCGGAAGAGTTGAAGAAGAAAGACAAGGTGCTGGAGTTCCTCAAGGATCGGAAGGCGAACACGATCAACCTGATCGCCGATGACACCGAGAAGGCACTCGGAGCTTGGCAAGACAAGTACGACGCGGGGCCGACCCCGAGCTACGTGATCTTCGATCGCAAAGGGGAGTGGGTGAAGACCCCGCAACCCGAAGATAAAGAGAACGTGTCGAGGACGCTCAAGAAACTCCTGGCGGAGAAGTCACCATGACCAGTCGCGCGATCCTGTTCACCGCGGCCTTGGCGCTCGTCATCGCCGTGGGTTGCACGCGGCCGCCTCCGCCCGTCACGGCGAAGCCCGTGGAGTTGCGCAGCATCACGGTCGATCAATACGAGGAAGAAATCGCCAAGCACAAAGGGAAAGTCGTGCTCGTCGACGTCTGGTTCTAGGATTGCTCCCCGTGCCGGCAGAAGGTTCCCGAGTTAGTGCAACTCCACAATGAACTGGGCAAGGATGGACTCGTGTGCATCTCGGTGGACATCCGCCCCGACGAGGTGAAACGCAAGGATGAGGTGCTCGATTTCTTGAAGGAAAAGGGTGCCGACACCATCAATCTGATCTTCGATGACAGCCGGACGCAATTGGAGCGCTGGTTCCAAAAGTACAACGTGCAGTACACCCCCGAGACGATCGTCTACAACCGCCGCGGCGAACGGGTGCCGGCATCGGACCCGGCGGACAAAGAGAGCATGAGTCGGTTCTTGAAAGATTTGCTCGCCGAGAAGTGATGGCTCACTTTCGCTTCTTGAGTCGGGCTTTCAACCAGCGTTTCTCCGCTGCGGAGAAGGGCGGCACCAGCGGTTCGGTGTAGTCGGTGTCTTCGTAATTTCCGTCGAAATAGGCTTGGGTGATAAGCTTCTGCATTTCCAGGATCGCGTCCGAATCGCCCCTTCGGAGTGGAATTCGGATCGTCGGCAGAGGGGCATCGAATCGGGCGAGGTAGAATTCGATCCTGTCCGGCTTCCATGCCCGTGTCACCGCAATCGCATAATGTCCGCTTCGCGGCTGCGGGGTGGATTGCACGACGTGGCGTCCCCGGCGGATCAAATCGATTTCGACCAAGCTCGCATCCAATTCTAAAATCCGATCCGCGCGAGCTTGGTAGTCATCGCGATTGCGGGTTCCTATTTTGTTGCCCGGGCTGATGATCTCGATCGCCGTCACCAATCGCATTTTCTTGTTCGCATCGAGGATCTGAACCGAGTGCCGTTTTCGGGGAACGCGTCGGGGTTCAACCAATTGGGGTTCGGGGAACGCGTCGGGGTTCAACCAATTGGGGTTCGGCGACCGCAACGGCGGTCGGTTCGGTGTCGAAACCGGGAATACGGCGATTGATTGCGTAGATGCCGATGTCGGGATAGATCACCCGTGCATCGTTTTCTATGGGATCGAAAGTTTCGGGGTCGACCGTCTCCAATACGACCGATGATTCGAGGCGAGCTTTCAACCCGGAAGGCAGTTGTCGTCTGAGTTCGTTGCTAATCGAAGTCGCCAAGCGCAGGTGCACGTCGCCCCAGTGGGCTTCGAGGAACGGATCCATTCCGGGAAAGGGGCTGGGCATCGGGCGGCCTCGGAGGCGGAAACGCGGACTCGGCCATTCTAGCACGCAACGAAAAAACTCACCGGCTCGGCCGGTGAGTTCGCTTGCGGTTCGACCGAGCGGCTTCAGCTCGGCTTGATGGCCGAGCCGACTTGGCTGAACGTTTGGTTCGACGCCCCGCCGATGGCGGTGATGGCGGCGATGCAGACGACCACGATGAGGGCGAGCATCACGGCGTACTCGACGGCCGTCGGGCCATCTTCGCGCTTCAGGAACACGATCGCGGACTTCATGAACTTCTTCATCGGGCACTCCAGTTTGTACAACAGCCGTGAATCGCAGGGGCGGGGGAAACCTTTTCACCCGCTCGTGAAGACCCCGCGTTCGGGCGACGGGGATATATGCGTCACGGTCGCGGGCCGTGCAAATCGGAACTCCCGGATTTACCGGGAGATTTTCCCCGGTTTGCCCCCGCGTTAAAGTTTTCGCGCCCGCCGAGCGCTTTCCGAGTTTTTTCCAGCGGGATCTCACAATGGCCGACGACAGTTTGCGCAAGAGCCTCACGACCACCGGGGGGCCGAGCCGCGCCCCCAACCGGGCCATGCTCCGCGCCGTCGGTTTTCAAGACGACGACTTTGACAAACCCATTGTCGGCGTGGCCAGCCTCTTCTCGGAAATCACCCCCTGCAATAGCCACCTCGATCGATTGGCCCGCAAGGGGATCGAAGGAATTCGCACGGCCGGTGGCGTACCGCAGATTTTCGGTGCCCCCACGGTGTCCGACGGGATTTCGATGGGTCACATGGGGATGCGCTACAGCCTCGTGTCCCGCGAAGTGATCGCCGATTCCCTCGAAACCGTTGCCGGGGCGATGAACCACGACGGGTTGCTCGCCTTCGGCGGCTGCGACAAGAACATGCCCGGCTGCATCATGGCGATGGCCCGATTGAATGTCCCGAGCGTCTTCGTCTACGGCGGGAGCATCCTCCCCGGCATCGGCCCGGACGGCGAAGCGGTCGACATCGTGTCGATCTTCGAAGCCGTCGGCAAGTTCCAAGCGGGGCAGATCGACGAGAAAAAACTCCACAAGATCGAGTGCGAGAGCTGCCCCGGCGCCGGTTCTTGCGGCGGCATGTACACCGCCAACACGATGTCCTCGGCCATCGAAGCGATGGGGATGTCGCTGCCCTACGACAGTAGTTACCCGGCGATCAGCGCGGCGAAGGAGCGGGAATCGTTCGCCGCCGGCATCGCGTTGATCCGTTGCGTGGAAGCGAATCTCCGACCGCGGGACATCATCACCCGCAAGAGCTTGGAGAACGCCTATACGCTCGTGCTGGCCCTCGGCGGTTCCACGAACGCCGTGCTCCACCTCATGGCGATCGCGCGGGAAGCGGAGGTCGAATGGACCCTCGACGACTTCGACCGCATCGG
>JANOSQ010000729.1:0-1687 GCA_031415915.1 Fimbriiglobus sp.
CCGCCGTGCGCGCCGGCTTGAAAAGCCCGCAACCCGAGGTCGTGCGCCGGTGCGAAGAGTTGATCCCCGCGATGCAAAAAGCGACGCTACGACGCGCGGATCACCCCGCGCGGCTCGCCTTCGCGAAGGTAGCCGGCGATACCAAAGTTGCGATCTCGCTCTACGACTCGATCACCGACACCCCGAGGCGATGCGGCATGTTGGAACGGCTCACCGCGGAGCCGAAGGCGGTCGGATCGCTGTACGAGGCGGAATTGCGGCGGCACTACGACGAAGCGAGTCTCCCCATCGATCGCGGCAGTTTCTCCGGCAGACTCGTGCTCCGACGAACGGAAGTGACGGCCGCCGATCGCACCTTGTGCCTCTTTCTCGGGTCGTTTCCCGAAGCCGCCGGGAAAACGTTCCCGAAGTGGGAACCGCTGACCCGCCGCGGCGAGTACCGCAACTTCTTGTACTCGGGCATCGGATACGACAAATCCGTGGGGATGCCCGCCGCGCAAGTCAAACTCCTCACCGCTTGGGTCGCAGTCCGCGACGACTCTGCCGCCATCGCAGCGTTGATGCACTGGGCCGCCGAACACGAGGGAATTCGGGAATTGCTCCCCCTCGCCCGCTCGTTGGCCGCGAAAGACAAATTGCCCGCACCGGCCCGCGCGGCCGCACTGCTCTTGATCGGCGGGCTCGGCGAGAAGTCCGACTCGAAGGTCTGCGAGGGATACTTCCGGTCGGAGGACATGGTCGCCCCCGAATCCTTCGACAAGAAGCAGCCGGAGATGCGCCTGGGCGACGTGGCCATCGCCGTCGCGCTCGTGCTGAAGGGTCGCCATCCCGCCGATTTCGGCTACGCCGCCTTGGCGGCGACACCCGAAACCCGCTTACTCAAAGGGCAAGCGTTGCTGCAATACTACTTCCGCCTCGGCTTCCCCGATGATAAGAGCCGTCTCGCGTCCCGCACCCGAGCGAAGGCGTTGCTGGGAACGGACGATTAACCGAGCTGGTACACGTCCCGACATTCGGAGAAAATGACCGAACAACCCGAGCGCCCGCGAATCGGCGGGCAATACACCTCGGGCGGGAACGTTCCCCGCCCGCGGAGTTTCCCCATGCCGTTGCTCGCCGATCGCCTGATGCCCCAACTGCGACGGATCGCACTCGCCCGCGATTCGGCATCGCTCACGGACGGCCAATTGCTCGCGGCGTTCATCGCCGAGCGCGATCCGGCCTCGTTCGAAACCCTCGTCCGCCGCCACGGGCCGACGATTACAGGGGCTTCGATTTAACCGGGAAGGGGTAACGGCAAATTTTTTCAAAGTTTCGGGCCGGTCCAAAAGTTATCGACCGTAATTGGCACTGGTTGAAACTCTGGCAACACGTCGGGGTAATCTTCGTGAACAACCGACGTGGTGGTGTGTATGACGTTCCAGCGTTTCGTTCCCGGCAGTCTTATGGTCGCCATCCTGCTAACTGCTGGCTGCCGCCCTACTCAGGCAGACCAGACTCCAGATCGGAAGGCGAAGGAAGAGTTCGTAGACGTGCTGGGCGACAAATACAGCTTGCCCGGCCCCGACGACTGCAAGGCCGTCGTCCTCCTGTTCTGCGGCCACGACTGCCCCATCTCTAACGGATACACGAAGGAGATCGTGCGGCTTTGCAAGGAGTACACGCCGAAGAAGATTGCCTTCTGCGT
>JANOSQ010000730.1:0-4155 GCA_031415915.1 Fimbriiglobus sp.
CCGGAAGCGTGAGCGACGGTTTGCAATCGACCGTCGCTCACGCTTCCGGCTCGGAAGGAAAGGTCCCCACGATGCACTCCGGCGGCGTTATTCTGTGCGGCGGGAAATCGACCCGAATGGGGCGCGCGAAGGCGTGGCTCCCGTTCGGCGATGAACTTCTGCTGCCGCGGATCGCGCGCATCGTGGCTTCGATCGTCGATCCGGTGGTCGTGGTGGCGGCGCCGGGGCAGGAACTTCCGCCGTTGCCCGCGGGAATCGAAATCGTCCGCGATGAACTCGAAGGCCTGGGGCCGCTCGCCGGACTCGCGGCGGGACTCGCCGCACTCGCGGGTCGCGCCGAGGCGATCTATCTGTCGTCTTGCGACGCGCCGTTCTTGAAGCCGGAGTTCATCCGTGCCGTGCTCGACAATTTGCACGCGGAGGCGATCGCGATGCCGCGCATCGGGGGCTACTCCCATCCGCTGGCGGGCGTATACCGTCTCTCCGTGCGGCCGGTCGTCGAACGGATGCTCGCGGAGCACCGCCTCCGCCTCCGCGATCTGCTCGACGAGGTGCAGACGCGGTTCCTCGGCGCCGAAACGTTCGCCGATTCGGATTCGCTGATCAACGTGAACACGCCGGACGAATACGAAGCCGCTCGGAACAGACTCGATCGCGAAAATCGGACGTAAACCCTTGCGGTGCATAGGTCGTTCCGCATGGAGGAGTTCATTTCGCGGTAGGGTGGGTGGGTTGACGCCGGAATGACGATTCCAAGGATCGTTGGCACACCCGAATTCCGTTTCTCATTCGTACTGTTCTTGTTTTTCGCGATCTATCCCTTGGAACCGACATGCACCCGCACAAGCCGCATTACGACCGCCACGCCGGTTCGACCGAAAACGTCGCGTTCATGAAGCGCATCAGCAAGCAGCGCATCGACCCGCCGGCCGTGGTGCCCGGCATGGATGCGGCCGACCTGATCGACGCCGCGTTCCTCAGTTACAACGGCGGCCGACTGCGCGAGGGTTGCCAGCTCTACGCCCAGCGGATGCTCGCGCCGGACTGCACCGTCGGCTTGGCGCTCAGCGGGGCGCTCACCCCCGCGGGCCTCGGCATTTCCTGTCTCGTGCCGCTCATCGAAGCGGGCTTTATCGACTGGATCATCAGCACCGGGGCGAACCTCTACCACGACACGCACTACGCCCTCGGGATGGACCTCTACCAAGCGGGGCCGAACCTGCCCGACTTGGAGCTCCGTGAGAACCAAGTCATCCGCATCTACGACATCATCTTCGACTACCAGAATTTGCTCGGCACCGACAAGTTCTACCGCACCCTCTGCCGGGGCGAAGCGTTCCAAGGCACGTTCGGCACCGCCGAGTTCCACGGTCTGGTCGGCAAGTATTTGGCCGAGCGCGAGGAGCAGACCGGGATCAAGGGGAAGAGCCTGCTCGCCTCGGCGTACCGCTGCGGCGTGCCGATCTTCACGAGCAGCCCCGGCGACAGCAGCATCGGCATGAACCTGGCCGCGCTGATGTTGGAGGGGAACCAACTCCGCCTCGATCCGCTGCGCGACGTCAACCAATCGGCGAGCATCGTCTGGGAAGCCAAGGCCAACGGCGGCACCTCGGGCGTCTTCATCCTCGGCGGCGGCTCACCGAAGAATTTCTTGCTCCAGACGGAGCCGCAGATCCAGGAAGTGCTGGGCCTCGCCGAATCGGGGCACGACTACTTCCTCCAGTTCACCGACGCCCGCCCCGACACCGGCGGCCTCAGCGGCGCCACCCCCAGCGAAGCGATGACTTGGGGCAAGGTGGATCCGGACAAGCTCCCCGGCACGGTGACTTGCTACGTCGATAGCACCCTGAGCTTGCCGCTGATTACGGCCTACGCGCTGAGCCGGACGAAGCCGCGTCCGCACAAACGGTACTTGGACAAACTCCCGGCGCTGTCGGCGAAGCTCGAAGCCCGCTACGCGGAGATCCGCCGGGAACGCGGCGAGTGAGCGAACGGCGACATCGTCGTCCTCCAAATCGCCGCCACGGTGTCAGCGCCACAAAAATCGGCTACTTCCGGGGCGCCCTCGCGTCGGCATCGTAGGCCATGATCCGGAAGTGGTCGGTCGTCGGCGCCACCAAAGCCGCTTCGAACCAGCGGCCGACTTGGTCGATGTCGGTCATGCCGCGGATCGACCCGGTCACCTCGTAGGGGGCCTCCGGGAACTTCACCCGCAGCAGTTTGAGCAAGTCGGAGCGCCGCGCCTCCAGCATCCCGACGGCCATGCCTTCGGCGAAGCCCTCCGCCCGGCCTTGGGTTTTCCATTCCATCAGCGACGATACGGATTGCATAGCGAAGCCCAACGGGGAACGGTGTGCCCGAGCTTAGCTCACTTCCCGGTGCCGAGATCCCACGAAAAAACCCCCGGCGAAGGCCGGGGGTCGGAGCGACACTGGGACGGGCGCGAATACTCGGAGCGGGCCGATCAGGACGCGGACGGGAGCTTTTGTTGATTGTTCTGCTGGGCGGCCATCAATTCCTGCTGCTGCGCCAACGGAAGCAACTCTTGCCGGTAGATCGGCACATCCCGCGGCGCTTCGATCCCCAAACGGATTTTGCCCCGGTCGATATCCACGACCGTGATGCAAATATTCTCCCCGATGAAGATCTTCTCCCCGAGTTTTCGACTGAGGACTAGCATGTCGTATCCCTCCGGTGTGCGCCAGTCGTAGCTACCAAAATTCTGAAGTACCCTACCCCATCTTCCGGCCCGGGAGGTTGACCCCGGCCCAGAAACCGCGTAACGCCTTGTTCCCCTTGAGTTACGACCGTCATTTTGCGCGCTTGCAGCGCGGATTCCTGCGCAGCTTGCTTCCCCGCGCCGGCGAATCTGCCGATTCCCGTCGGGTGCCGTCCCTACAACCGTTGCAATCGGCGCGCGGAAAACGCGCCGGGATCGCTTTCTACCCCAGCGCGTTTCTACACCTTCCGATTCCGGAGCGCCAGCCCACTTTTCCGCGACTTCCACCCGGCCGGCGGCATGGTACGGAGGGCGCCCCGCGGGCGCTAGGCCACTTTCTTCAGCCGGCCGAATTCCATCGGCGTCTTCGCATCCCCGGCATCCAGCGGGTGCCAGAGCCGCTGGCGCCTCCGGGCCCGCTCGGCCAAGACTTCCATCTTCTCCGGCGTACCCGGCGCCGCTTCGGTCGGCTCGCACTCCAGCGGGGCGCACGTGAAGTGGCCTTCGCCGCGCCGTGCGTACTTGCTCGTCGAGGGGTACTGATCCCGCACGCCGGGGGCGTAGTAGCACCCCCAGCAGAGCTGGCGCGGACGGTTCACTTTCCCATGGCGGCAGTGCTGGCAAATCGGAATCATGGCGAACTCCAAATGGGGGATGAAGACAACGGATCAGCCGACTGACCACAAAGGCATTGAGACGCGGAGAAGAGAAGAATTTGAACCACGAAGGATGAGAAGGAAGAGAAGTCGAGCGGGATTTCTTCGGAGTGAGTCCGTACTCTTCTCCTCCTTCTCTTCCTTCGTGGTTCGATTCTTTGTCTTTCTTCTCTGTGGTTCGTTTTCATTTCAATCAAGCCGCGACCGGGGTCGGCGTGCGGCGGGCGGGGCGGTACTCCATCGCGGGCAAGGCCCGGGGGATGCGTTCGTCCAAGGCCAGCTCGACTTCCGCGAGCAGCGCCCGGAGCATTTCTTCGCGGGGGGTATCGTCGAACCAGTTGAGGAACCACCGGCACGCGGCGGGCTCCCCGAGGCGTTCGTCGGCCTCGAAGCAGCAGCGGGCGAAGAACTCCTCGACTTCGCCGACGGTCGTCAATCCGTCGCCTTGCCAGCCGCAGTAGCCGAGGGCGCAGCAGGCTTCGACGGGCCAGTCCTGCACGCACAGCAGCGGCGGCGGCGAGGTGGTTGCCCCCTGCACGAGCCGGAGGTCGTCGTACTCGAGGGCTTCGCGGAGTTGCACCAGCCCGAACGACGACAGAACGGGGACGAATCCATTCCGCCAGACTTTGCGCCACGTATCCATGATCGCTCCCGGTGAGGGTTCGAGTTCCTTCGAGGGAGGGGGCGTCGCCCGCCCCAAAACTCCTCATTGCGTCTTCTCTATCTATATATACGCATGTCCACATAATGAAGCAAACGAAACTAGCCGAAATGTGACAG
>JANOSQ010000731.1:0-2279 GCA_031415915.1 Fimbriiglobus sp.
TATTCCCACGATGGCAAACTGCTCGCGGCCGGGACGCGCGGAACCGTACACATCATCGAACCCGGCGCGGGCACCATCGCGAGGGAATACCCCGGCCAGACCGAGCGCGTCACGGCGCTCGCTTTTTCCAAGGCCGGCACGTTGGCGGTGGCCAGCGGCGTGCCCGGCAAGTCCGGCGTCGTCCGCATCTACAACGCCCTAGACGACAAATCCGCCAAGCCGATCGCCGAGATCGCGGCCCACACCGACGCCATCTACTCGCTCGATTTCAGCCCCGACGGCCAGACACTCGCCACCGGTTCCTACGACCGGCTCATCAAACTCTGGACGCTGAACGCGACCGACCAACCCGCGCTCACGCTCAAGGATCACAGCGATGCGGTCTATGCGCTGCGGTTCCACCCGGAAGGGAAACTCCTCGCCAGCGGCTCCGCGGATCGCACCGTGAAAGTCTGGGACACACTCACGGGCAAGCGGTTGTACAGCCTCGGCGATGCGACCGATTGGCTTTACACTGTGGCGTGGTCGCCCGGAGGCAAACGGCTCTTTGCCTCCGGGGTCGACAAGAACATCCGCGTCTGGGAGGCCAACGCCGAGGGGGGCAAGTTGCTGCTCTCGCAATTCGCCCACCAGTCCGGCGTGTTGAAACTGCTTGGGCCGACGGCCGACGGCGCGCTCTACTCCGTCGGGGAAGATCGCGTCGTCAAAGCGTGGTCGGCGGCAACGTTGAAAGAAACGCTCACGATCCCCGCGCGCCCGGAGAGCCTCCTCGCGGCCGCGCTGCGGCCCGACGGCTCGCAAGTGGCCCTCGGGCGATTCGACAGTGCGCTCGAACTCCTCGATTCGAAGACCGGGAAGGTGGTTCACACTCCGCTGCCCGCCAAACCGGCGCCCCCGGTGGTGAAGACGCGCTACCCGGTCGCCGCGTTGACGGGCGGCACGGAATCGGCCCGCACCGCGGCGAAAGTCGCTTGGCCCGCGACGGTGGTCGCCGCGCTGGAGAAGCCGGGGCAGGCCGATTACTTCCGGTTCGACGCCAAGGCCGGCGACGAACTCGGATTCGAAATCCTAACGGTCGCGGGCGATGCCAAGAAGTTCGAGCCGATCCTCACGCTCACCGACGACAAAGGGCACGTGCTGCAAGAATCTTTCTCGGGCTTGCTCGGTTTCCGTGTCACTCAGCCCGGCAGCTACGCCATCGCCGTCGGCGACAAAGACTTCCGCGGCGGACCCGAGTTCGGCTACCGGCTCTCGGCCGGGCCGATCCCGATCGTCACCGGAGTTTTCCCCCTCGGCATCGCGCGGGGCGTTGAGACCGGTGTTCGGTTATTGGGGGTCAACCTCGGCAACCCGAACGGAATCATTGTGAATGTGACGGCCCCGGCCGGCGCCGAACCCGGCAGCCGCATCCCGGTGTCCATCCCGAAAATCGGCAATGCGATGCCGCTCGGAAGCGCGAGCGTCGCGGTCGGCGAGTTCGCCGCGACGACTGACACCGCGATGACAGTGCCGGGCACCTTCGACGGGGTCTTGGCCAAGCCGAACGATTCCGCGGCGATCAACTTCTCCGCGACGAAAGGCCAAACCC
Organism: Fimbriiglobus sp.; assembly: GCA_031415915.1. Classification (GTDB taxonomy): domain Bacteria; phylum Planctomycetota; class Planctomycetia; order Gemmatales; family Gemmataceae; genus JALHQU01. Next base: position 1,589 of record JANOSQ010000731.1, read on the forward strand.
TCGCGTTGGAAGTCCACGCCGCACGCCTCGGGTCCAAACTCGATTCGGTGTTCGAAATCCGCGATGAAGCCGGCAAGCCGGTCGAACAGGCCACGCTGCGCAGCGTCTCGCAAACGTACACGACCTTCCGCGATCACGATTCCAACAATCCGGGCATCCGCCTCGATACTTGGAACGAACTGCGGACGAACGACTTCCTCTACGTCGGCTCCGAAGTGATGCGGATCAAAGCGCTCCCGAAGAATCCGGATGACGACTGCCAGTTCGTCCAACTCGACGGCAAGCGCATCGGCTTCCGCGGCACGACGCCGACGCACCACGCGCAGAACGCGCCGATGTACAAAGTCGAGTTCCACCCGCCCGGGTCGACCTTCCCGCCGAACGGATTGCCGGTGTTTCCACTCCACTTCCGCAACGACGACGGCGGCCCCGGCTTCGGCAAGGATTCGTTCCTGCTGTTCGACGCACCGCAGACCGGGAAATACCGAGCGGTCGTCCGCGATGCGCGGGGTGCGGGCGGGGAGCAGTTCGCTTTCCGGCTCACGGTGCGCCCGCCGAAACCGGACTTCACCCTGCGCGTTTCCCCGGCCGATCCGAAGGTTTGGAAGAACGGCGGCGTACCGATCACCGTCACCGCGACTCGGCGCGACGGATTCGACGGGCCGATCCGCGTGCGATTCGACAAACTCGC
>JANOSQ010000732.1:0-4934 GCA_031415915.1 Fimbriiglobus sp.
CTACCGTAACGGCATCCGACTCTCGAAGAAGGAGATGGAGCCGTACGAGGCGCGGATGGAGCGCTCGCCGTCGCTTCGCAAGTACGACATCACGATCAAGCCGTGCGGCAGGTGAATCAAGTGCTGCCGCTCGCCTAACAAGACCCTCAGGCCGCTGCCGCAATCCGCAGCGGTTGCAGCTTCCGTTGCTCGTCGCGCATCGCGATTCTTTGTAAGCCGGACGCGCCAGCGAGGACTACGCATGGGATGCTTGATTTCCACGCGACACTCGGTCACCCACATCGCCGCCGTCGCTAGCGCGTCCGGCTAACAAGATCCTCACGCCGCTGCCGCAATCCGCAGCGGTTGCAACTGGCGTTGCTCGTCGCGCATCGCCCGCAGCGCCAGGCCGACGGTCCGCAGCGCATTCGCACCGAACAGGGAGCGCACCTTGAACCGATCCAAGTTCACCTGCGTCGGACGGGAGTCGCCTTCTTCCGTCAGCGGTTCGATGAGATCCGCGTCGAAATCGTAGACGTGGGCGATCATGCGGGCGAAGCTGAAGTCGGTGTGCTTCTCCGGCCCGGCGACGTGAAACGTCCCCGCGTGGTCGTGCTTGAGCAGGTCAAGCGTCACCTCGGCCAAATCGGGGGCGTAGGTCGGCATCGTGAAGCGCACCGTGTCCGCGGCCCACGTCTGGCCCTTCGCCAGCGTCTTGCGGATGAACCGCGCGGGCTCCAGTTTGTTCGGCCCACCGTAGACCCGGCTCGTGCGAATGATTAAGTGAGATGTCGGCAGGCTATCGCGAATCGTACTTTCCTCCGCGGCTTGCATCTGGGCGAGTTCGCCGATCGGTTTCAGCGGATCATCTTCGCGCCGGGCCACCCGGCACTCGCCGAGGACGCCGTCGCCCGAGAAATAGACGAGCTTGCTCCCGCAACCTTTCGCGGCGTCGATCACGCCGTTCAGCCCGGACAGCATCCCCGCCGGGGCCGCATGGACAATGACATCGGGTTGATAGTCCGCGATCAGCTCGCCGAGGGAATCTACGTCGAGCAAATCCAGCGGTTCGCAGTTCGAATCGTAGCGACGGTAGTAAGTGCCGAGGTGGGGAAGGCCGCGCTGGGTGCAGGCCGCGAGAAGGGTCGAGCCGATGCGGCCGGTGCCGCCGAGGACGAGACAACGCATAGAGCCTCCGTGCTGAACATCGAGGTGCCCGGCCATCCTGGCCAAGCCGGGGTATGGTACGGTTTGAATGGGGTGGGTCAAGTCGAGGTGGCATCCCGTGGAATACGAGCCGGATGCGTGAGCGACGGACCCATTGCATTGGGACACGATTCGGAACTTGCCGAGAGTCATGCGGTCCGTCGCTGACGCGTCCGGCTCGTATCCCGACCGGTTTCGCCGCGTTGATCAGGGCGCCTTCGGCCAAAACAACCAGACCGCCAACAGCGCCACGAGTGCCGGTAGCGGAGCCACCGCCAGCACCTGCCCGAGGCCGCCGAGGGCGTCGGCGATGCTGCCCTGAATCCAGTACAAACCCGCGAGGTAGAGGGAGTTGATGAGGCCGAGGAGGCCGGTGATCTTGCCCTGATTCTTCCCGGAGATTTCTTGGCTGAGGGCGAAGTATGTGGCGAAGATCCCGAGGGCACCGAACCCCGTCACGAGGATCAACGGGGCGAGCCACTCTGTCGGGGCGAAGGGGATCGCCCCGGCGGGGAGAACGAGTGTGACGCCGAACGCGAAAGTGACCAAGCGCGCCCGGTGCAGTGGCCAACCGAATTTCACGAGCAGCACGACGGCCAGGCCGGCCGTCCACGAGCCGATGTCGGCGATGATGAAATAGAGGGTGTTGAACTCCAGCATCTGATCGCGCGAGTAACCCTGTTCGTCGCGCAGGAACAGCGGTAGCCAAACGCGGAAGGTGTGCCACGTCGTGTTCACGCCGATGACGACCGCGATCAGCAACCAGAAGCGACGGTCGCGGAACACGGCCCAGAACGAACCCGGTTCCGATTTGACCGATTCACCGTCAACGAGTTGTCGCTTCGGGATCGTGAGCAACCAGAGGGCGACCCACGCGAAGCCGATCAGGCCGATGAGCCGGAACGGGATCTGCCAGGAGTTCGCGTCGCCGGTGCCCATCGTCGCCAACGAGAGCGCGATCACCGGCGGTGTGACGATGGCCCCCAGCCCGGTGCCGCTCTGGAAAATGGAGTTTCCGAGGGATCGTTCTTTCGCGGGCATCACTTGGCGGGTGGTGCGGATGCCGCAGGGCCAGTTGCCGGCTTCGAATAGCCCGAGCATCATCCGGCAGGCGAAGAGCGTCCAATAATTGTCGGCGAAGCCGGTGAGGAAGCCGGCGCACGACCAGCCGATGACGGCCACCGGGTAGACGCGGCGGACCCCGTAGCGATCCACGATGATGCCGAAGGTGATCGCCCCGATGCCGAAGGCGATTTGGAACCCGCTCTCGAGGATGCCGTATTCGAGTTTCGTGATCTTGAACGCGTCGATGATCTCCTTCGACAGGAGATTGAGCGCGATGCGATCCATGTAGTTGAGCGTCGTCGCCAGCAGCAGCACCGCGCAGATCCACCAGCGCCAGTGCGACGGGGGCGGAGACGGGTCATCGGGCATAGCGGCACCGGACGGGGGAGGTGCCGCAGTCTAGCCGGTCGCCGCTACGCTTTCCATCATCGCCCGGCAGAGATTCGCCGCTTGCCGCATCGAAAGCAGATTCGGCTTCTCGTCGGGGCGCTTGCGGAACCACCCCGTGACGATCAGCACGCTGTCCACGCAGCGCTCCAGTTTCCGCGTCGTGGCCAACGCGTTCGAGAAAATCGCTTCGATCTTTACGAGCGATTCGGCGGCGCTCGCGGAATTGGTCGGCACCGGCAGCACCGCTTGGACTTCCCCGGTGTGGATCAAGTACCAGCGCGGGGTGCCGTCGGCTCCGAGCAGCGGGTAGACGAACGAGTTCTTTGCCCGGGCTGTCCGCAAGAATCGCAACTTGTCTTCGAGCCACTCGAAGAGGGCGAGGCGATCGCGGAGCACGGCCGCTTGCTCGAAACGGAGGGCCTCGGAGGCGCTCGCCATCGCCGCGGCGGTGTCGGGGATGGGCGTCCGACTGCGGCCGTCGAGGAACGCCTTCGCGGTCTTCGCGGCGCTCCCGTAGGCGGCGCTGGTACACAAACCGGCGCACGGGCCCAAGCAGGTGCCGAGTTCGTAGCGCAGGCACTTGGGTGTGCGGTCGTCGCCGAAGAGCAGGCCGGCGTCGGCGAAGTGCATCCGGGTTTTGGCGGGGCAATCGCGCAGGCCGAAGAAATGGTTCAACCGCCGCACGGCGTCTTCGGAGCGACCGCGACCGGCGAAGGGGCCGTAGACGGCGAGTTCTTTCCCGGTCGGTTCGCGGGTCAAGTGGACGTGGCTCGCCGGGCCGCGCCCGAGGCAGAGGTAAACGTAGGCCAGGCGACCGGGCTGTCCGAGCACGTTGTAACGCGGGCGGAAGCGGCGGATCAGTTCCAGTTCCCGGAGCAGGGCCGCGAATTCGTCGGCGGCTTCTTCCCAGACGAGCACCGCGGTGCGGTCGAGAATTCGCCCGGCCTTCGGGTCGCGGCTCTTCTCGCGGAAGTAACTGAGTAGCCGCGCCCGGAGGTTCTTCGCCTTGCCGACGTAGATGACTTGGCGTTTGCCTCCGAGCATCGCGTAGATCCCCGGTGAGCGCGGGGCTTCGGCGGCGACGAATGCTTTGAGCTTGGCGCTCGATCGGCTTCTCAGTTGTCGACCGCAGGGAACCGCGCAAGCCGTGCGAAAGGCGCTGGGGCCGAAGCCGGGGAAGGCTTCCATACGCGGGGAAGGGAACAAAGTGGGCAATTCCGTGCCGCGAGGTCGCATGGCCGATTCCGTGGGCGGTGTCCGTCGTGCGGGATGATTCTACCAACTCTGCCGGGAAAAGTGGCAACGCGGAAAATAGCGGAAATCCGACCGCCGGGTTGGAAATGGCGCGGAGTGTGCAGCCAATATCGGGTGTCGGATGGGGAATTCGTCCCCGTTCGAGCACATCACCCCGGTTCTGGAGACTCCCGTGAAGAAGTTGCTCGCTCTGGCACTCGCCCTGCTCGTGTCGGCCCCGGTCTTCGCCGAAGACAAAGCCGAAAAGACGATCGTCGAAACCGCGATGGCCAACAAGGATTTCAGCACCCTCGTGACGGCCATCAAAGCCGCCGGCCTCGCCGAAACCCTGAACGGCGAAGGGCCGTTCACCGTGTTCGCCCCGACCAACGAAGCGTTCGCCAAAGTCGACAAGGAAGCTCTCGAAGCCTTGCTCAAGGACAAGGAAAAGCTGACTGCGGTGCTGAAGTGCCACGGCGCGAAGGGCAAGTTGATGGCCGACGACGTGATGAAGCTCGACGGCAAAGAAGTCGAAACGCTCCAAGGTACGAAGTACAAGATCACGGTCATCGACAAAGTCGTCAAAATTGGCGACGCGACCGTGAAGGTCACCGACATCAAGTGCTCGAACGGCGTGATCCACGTGATCGACACCGTGCTGATGCCGGCCGCCAAATAAGCGTGCCACCGGATGCAAACGGAACGGCCCGAGCGAATGCTCGGGCCGTTTTCGTTTCTGCCAAGCTCCGGCAACAGGAACTTCTTCCCGGTAGAAATGACCGACCCTGCGAACCCAGTTGTGCGATACGAGCCGGAGGCGTGAGCGACGGATTGCACGCCGCACGCCAAGCTCCGAAAGGTGGACGAGGGCAGTCGGTCCGTCGCTCACTCACGCGTCCGGCTCGTCGTTGAAGCTCCCGATCACGGATACCGCTTTGGCGTGGGGCGCCCAGACGCGGAAGGCGACGCCGGCCCCATGGGGCAACGCGCCCATTCCGGGAATCGGTGCGGGGGAATCGGGCATCGCGGCTCCGTTCTCATTGGGATATCGGTGGATGTGG
>JANOSQ010000733.1:0-5128 GCA_031415915.1 Fimbriiglobus sp.
GGTGCCGCTGGGATCGACCGAGGCCCCCGGGTGGGTGTGCAGCCAGATCCGGGCGAAGCGGGCCGGGGGCACCCCCTCGTCGAGCATGCGGTCGAACAGGTCGGCCACGGCCGCGTCGTCGAAGGCGACGGTGGCCGGGGAGGCGCGCTGCTTCACGACGAGCACGTCGTCGAGGTAGAGCGGATCGGCGGGGTGGGAGAGGCCGAAGGCGGCCACCTCGGTGTCGCCGGCGTGGCAAAGGTACTGGAGCTTCAACCACGCCAAGGGCGCGAAGACGAGCTTGGCCTCAGGCCCCGCCCGGTTCCGCTTCGGGGGTTTCATCGGCAGGTGCAGCGTCGTCGTCATCGGGTTCCTCCTCGGGGTGGGGGTGGCAGGCGGGGCAGAGCCGGTCCCGGAGCCGGTCTTTGGGGGTCGGCTTGGAGCAGCCGGAGCAGGCGATCCGGCAGTCCGCGCAGAGCGAGCGCTCGTCGTCGGTGTCGAGGCAGCCGGCGCAGAGGTCGCGGTCGCAGATGTCGCAGGGGTCGAGGCAATCCGAACAGCGCGACGAGCCGCAGCGGGCGCAGCCGCGCGAGCATTCGCCGCAGAAGTCGGCATCGCACCCCTCGCAGAGGTACCGTTCGTCGTCGTCCACCGCCGAGCCGCACTCGGAGCAGGGGCTCCCGCCCCACTCCGAGAGCTGGGCGTAGGGGGACGAGGGGTTGTAGGTCCGCAGCACCGAGCGGATGAGCACGAAGGCGTCGGCGATGCGGCCGTCGGCCAGGGCTCGCCGCAGAGGCCCGGCGGCGTCGCCGGGGCAGAGTAGCCGGTCGCGGACGTGCGGGTGGGTGATCCCCTTGCCCCCCGACGCCGGGTTCGGTTCGAGGGCGACGATCTCGAAGCAGGAGCCGGGGCTGTCCCGATTCTCCCAGGCGAGTTCGATGGCGAAGGGGCCGAGTTCCACCCCGTGGAGTTCGATCGCCTCGGTGGTGACCCGGAGCACCTCGTCGCCCCAGTTCACCTCCAGCGTTTCGAACTCGGCTTCGAGCTGGCGGAGGTCGGCGAAGAACTCGCGAACATCCGGTGCCGTCTGGGGGGTCGGGGCTAGGGACAACCGGGCCTCGCCGATGTCGCGGGCGAAGGCCCGGGCGCTGCCGGCGAACGATTCCCGGAGCCGCTCGGCGGCGGCGGGGAAGCGATCCCGGGCTTTGAGCCAGCGCTCGCGCTGCTCGCCGAGCAGGTGCCAAGCCCGGCCGAGCCGCTGCCACCGGGTATCGGCTTCCGAATGGGGATCGTCCTCGGTCCAAGAGCGGTGGAGCCGGCGGGCCAAACGCCACGCCAGCGCGATCGGGAGCATGGGTCGCCTCCGAAAACGAAAAGACCCCGGCGGACGGTCCGCCGGGGCGCTGGATGATCGATGGGAAGGCTTAGCGTTGCGCTCCCTCGATTTTGGTTGGGGTAATGGTGACGCGGTCGCCCTCGCGCAGGGTCTGGTCGGACGAGGCGGGCAGGCGGTTGACGCGGATGAGGTAGTCGGCCGGCTTGCGGCCCGACACCTTGTCGGCGAAGAGCGAGGCCACGGTCGCGCCCTCGTCGACCTCGATCGTATCGGCGAACCCGCCGCCGTCGTTGTTCACGTACAGGATCTTCATCGCGGGGATCTCCTTGGGAATGGGATTAGGAACCGGCGGGGACGCGCCGGGGCGGACCGCGGATGCGCGGCATGGGGGTGTCTCGGGAGCGGATCGGGTTGGGGGTGGGGAAGACGATTCGGCGCCGGCGGAACCCGGCGACTCGCAAGACGCCGAGACGTGGGACTCGATCACAGCCCGCAGCTCAGGCCAAGCAGTCGTCAAACGATAACGGCGGCGGGCCGAATTCGCCGTGCGGTTCGCCCCGGGTCGGGTGGTCGCCGGCCTCGGGGATCGGCATCCGCCCGGCGAGGAGGCGGGCCACGGTCGTGCCCTCGGCGGCGTCGATGCCGTCGGAGAAGCCGCCGCCGTCGTTGTCGATGAAGAGCAAGCGCATGGGGAGATCCTCAGGGTGGGGAGTGGGTGGGCCACCGCCGGGCGGCGGGCCGCGCGGAGATGGCATCGGGGTCTCACGATTCGGAAGGAGCGACGGGGGTATCCCGGAAGCGGAATGAGGCGTTCCGCTGAGACTTCGTCGGGAAGTCGCAGGGAGGTTCGGCCGCGGGGTAGCGGCCGGGGCTCGTGGAAGTGGAGCGGAGGGAGCTTTAAGTTTTGCGGGGAGGAGAGGGCGGATGAGAGGATCGGAACGGTTAACATCCACCTTCGAGTAGTATGACGCGTTTGACCCTTGGATTTAGGCTGTCGAGCGATAGAAGCCGTCGGGATATCGAAGCCGGACGCCCCCATTCCTCCGCGTGCGTTCGCCCTCGGCGTTCGATGAGAGAATGCGACCGGGGACGGCCCCCCCTTCCCTCACCGGCTCCTCGCGACCGGTTCGCTCGGAGAGTCCCCGGCAATCGTCGGGAAGTACGCGTAGCAGCTCCCCTCGACCGGCGCCCGCCCGCGGAGGTCGGCGAGGATCTCTCGCTCCAGTTCGAGGTAGTCCCGCCCTTGGGTCGCGCAGTGGTCCAGAGTCAGGACGAGGCCCCCGATCCGATTGACCTCTTCGACCGCGGCCGTCGCCTCGGCGAGCTCGCAGCGCATCCGCCGCACAGCCGACGCCTTCCCGAGCCACGGGTCGCGCGCCGCCCCCATCCGCCCGCGCAAGTCCTCGAAGAACTCGACCGCGGACCGCCGCGACGCGGGCTCCAAAGCCCCGGCCCACTCCGCTTGGCGATAGAGTTCGGCCATCGACTCCAGGGTCGCCCCGTGCTCCTTCATCGCCGGCATGAGGTAGCGCATCGGCGAGGCCCCCGCCCCCACGGTCCGCGCGAAGACGGCGGCCGCGTGCTGCCGCAGCGGCGGCAGCGCCCGCCGCAGCGCACCCGCGGCGAGTCCCGAATCCCCCATCCGCAGGTGGCAGGCGGCCGTCCCGAGCGCGGCGACCGCCAAGTGCCTCGCCAGCAGCCACGCGAACGCCCGGTTCGCCCGCGGGCCCGCCGAGAGTTCGGCGCCGAGCTGGCCCGCGTAGTACGCGCCGCTGTCGATGAGCCGGCCGCACGCCTCCCTCAGGAACTCCCGCGCCGTGGCCCCATCCCGGTGGCCGCCCGCGCCGGCGATCGAGAGCTTGGTCAAGCCGGCGTCCAGTTCGGACGAATACTTCGTGTCCAGGCGGACCTGGATCGCCTTGAGCTCGCGCGCGAGGCCGTCGAGGCGCCCGCTGAGCGCGCGGAATTGCAGCACCAAGATTGCCGGCGTCAGAACCGAGAACCCGAGCGTCACGGCCGAGAGCGAAGTCAGCAGGCCGAGCGAATCCGCGAGCCACGCCTGGCCTTCGGCGACGCCCCGCACCGCGTCGGCGACGCCGTCGACGGCCCGGCCGATGTCGTCGAGCCGCCCATCCTGGCGGTGGAGCAGGCCGATCACTTCACTCTGGCCGTTCCGCTGCTGCGATACGAGGGTGGCCCCCATGCGCTCGATGTCCCGGGACCGACCCGACAGGGTGTCGAAGACCGGGGCGCCGAAGCGCTCGAAGCCGCTTCCGATCCGGTCCCGGTTTGCGAAGAGCCACTCGGCGATGTCCGGGCCGTAGCGGGCCGTGAAGAGGAGGGCGGGGTGCATGCGGAGCCTCGCGGGGGGTGACCCGGACTACTTGCCGCCCGGCTCGGTCGGGTGGATCTTGGGACCGGGCGGCTTCTCCTTCGTCTCGGTCGTGCGGTCGATTTTCGTCGGCGACGAACTCGCGCCGCCGCAGCCCGTTGCGCCGAGCAGGGCCGCGGCCGCGATCATCCGTAACAAAAAGCATCGATTCCGAATCACGGTGTCCTCGGGGTCCGGGTGCGGAGGAGGAGAGCGATCGCCAGGCCGAGCGCGATCCCGGCAGCGAGTCCCGCGACGAGCCACGGGGTCGATGGATCCGGCGCGGTCGGGGAGGCCTGTTCGGACGCGAAATAGCCGTCGATCACGACGACGAGCCCGCGCGGGTCCCGGTCGACGCGGACGCGCTTTGCCGGGTGGAGGGTCTGGAACGCGGCCCGCATCTCCTCCGCGAGCCCGGCTTCGCGCGCCGTGCGGAACTCGCGGTACCGGGCCAGCGCCAGCTCGCGCGCCTCCTCGTAGAGCTCGAGGCGGAGGCCCGCGGCCTTCTCTGCGTCGCCCAGGGCCTCGAAGCGGAAGGCGCCGAGATCGGTCGTCACCGCGGCGTCGTCGGGGAACTCCGTCATCAGCCGCGCCGGCGCGAGCCGGATGAGCAGGGTCGCCGGGTCGGAGCGGTCCCGCGCCTTGCCCGGCACCGTGTACCACTCGTGCACGAGGCAGTCGGTGCGGATCGAGGTCGCGATGCCCCTCCCCGGCACGTCGCCCAGGAGCCAGAGCCGGTTCGTGAGCCCCTTCGAGAGCTCGATGTCGGAGACGCGGTAGGCCGCTACGAACGAGGCGCCCTCGGCCTCGGCCCGCCCGACCCCGGCGACGAGCGTGTCCGACTTCGCCTCGGTCAAGTCGTCGAGCAGCTCGAGCTTGTCGGCATAGCCGGCCACCGCTTTGGCGAACTTCGCGAGTTCGAGGGCGCGGATCGTCGGACGCGGCGGCCCCTCGGCGGCGGCGGGGTTCGCCAAGGCCAGTCCGAGCGCGAGGATCGCGGCCAGCCGGAGGGGCGTCGGGGTCGGCATCCGGGTCTCCGGTGGGGTGCGGTGATCCGGCCGTCCGGAATGTCACTCATCGCCTATACACCGATAGTCTACAGGACGCGATCCTCGGCGGATGGGAAAAAGGAAAGGCCACGCCGATATCCGCGAGCGATTCGGGTTCGCCGTCAAAGCGCGGCGCGAGGCCCTCGGGCTGACCCAGGAGGATCTGGCCGACCGGGCCCGCATCCACCGCACCTATCTGAGCGACGTCGAGCGCGGGACGCGGAACCTCTCGCTCGTCAACATCGAACGATTGGCGGATGCACTGCAAATGAAACTTTCGGAACTGTTCGCGACCGTCGAGCGAGGATGAGAAACGATCGGCCTTCGTCGAGCTCGGGTCCAGTCGCCCGAAAATACTAATTCTTCCCCTTATGGCGAGCGGCAGGAGGTTGC
>JANOSQ010000734.1:0-2591 GCA_031415915.1 Fimbriiglobus sp.
CAGGCGTTCCGGCGGCACGCTCGGCCGACCGGTCCGGCTGTAGCATTTGGCGAATTCGGCCGTGAGCGCGGCCAGGATGCGATCGACGCGCCGCTTGACATCCCGCAGCGGATGGTCCGCCCGGATGCGGTCTTCGACGTGAAAGGTGTGAAACAATGCCGGCTGTTCGTCGGTCCGACCCCGCATGGCACATCCCCCGGGAAGATGCGCCGAGGATAGCGCGATACCACGGGGGTGGCAACCGAGAGTTTTTCAACACCCTGTTAGATCACCCCGGCCGAATCGGCCTTCCATCTGACGGCTCAGTTTGTCATCTTCTCGGACGGTCGCGAGCCCGCATCCGAAGGAGGAGATGTCATGCCAGGGATGGCAGCCAAGGTCGTCATCACCGAACGCCAGCAGCGGGAACTGCAAACGATGGCCTTCGCACGGGGTTGCCCGCAGGGGCTGGCCCACCGCGCCGAGATCATCCTGCTCGCGTTCGACGGCTTCACGAACGAAGAGATCGCCGCGAAGCTCCGGTGCGAGCGGCACGGCGTCGGCATCTGGCGGAAGCGTTGGCAGTGGGCCTTCCACCGGCTGACGGTCGTCGAATGCGTGGAGAAACCGCCGGCCTAGCGCGAGGCGATCGGACGGGTGCTCGGCGACCTTACTCGGCGGGCCGACGAACCGGTTTGGTGGACTTGGGCATATTGGCATCCTGCCGAATGGGGGCAATTTCGAGTCGAAGACAGTCGTACCACTCGGAAGCCGAAAAATCCACCAACATCCGTGACGCTCACCCGAAGCCGACGAATTCCATCCTCCGCGCCTTCGGCATCGGCGATTCGACCCTGACCGAATCGGTGTTCCACGCATTGCGCGCCCGTCACCGCGAACAATGGCGCGACTACACACGCCTCCTGAATGCGGAACTCTTGGAGCGAGCCCCGGGGTTGTACACCCGGCTCGCCATCGAGGTGCTGCTCGGCCAATCCGAAGTCATCAACCCGCGGGTGGCCGCGGCGATGCGCGAGTGGGAAAAAGTGCGAACCGCTCCGCCGGCCCCACACGCGATTGCCGGTCGCCGACACCACGGCGATGCCGCGCTCCCGTTCCTCGATCCGGTTCCGGAGTTGCACGCCGTTCAATCCAACTCCACCGATCGATTCGCTCGGAACCTCTTGCTCTGGCCTCGCGATCTCGTCGAGCTGGCCGGCTTCGGTGGGGAAATGGATCGCGCCGTGCAAATGCCCGGCTGGACGAACGTCTGGACCACGCCGATCCAGAACCGCATCGACATGCTCTCGACCGGGGTAAACACGACCGTCGGCGTCCGGGTATTGGGCCGGCGTTCGGAAGATGTCGCCCGGGCATCGGAAGATATCGCTGCGCTGCTAAAGACGCTCCCCGGTTCGGCGGATGTCATCGCCGATCCCGTCCGCGGCAAAGGCTATTTGGAGGTCGTCCCCGACCGCGAGAAAATGGCCCGTCTCGGGGTCGATTCGGCCGCGGTTTCCGATGCGGTCGAGATGGCACTCGGCGGTCGGATCGCAACGAACACCGTCGAAGGACGAGAGCGGTATCCGGTGCGGGTGGTGTATGCGCGAACCCACCGGGAAGACGAAGAGACGATCCGGCAATTGCCCATCCCGCTGCGATCGGCCAGCGGCGTGGCGCACGTTCCCCTGTACGCCGTGGCCAATGTCCGGGTGACGGAAGGTCCGGCCGCGATCAAAGGCGAGAACGGCGAGTTGCGGAATTGCGTTCGGTTGAACGTTCGAGGTCGCGATTCCGGAGAGTTCGTCGACTCCGCACGACAAGCGGTCGCGGCCGGAGTCCATCTGCCGGAAGGGGTCCACGTCGAATGGACCGGCCAATTTGAACAGGAAGCCCGCGCGTCTCGGACGCTCACGCTGGCCATCCCGGCCGTGGTCGCGCTGATATTTTTGATCCTTTGATGCTGCTGGCGGTGCCCGGCGCCATGGCCGGCGGGGTGATCCTGCAGTGGATCTCGGACTACCCGCTCTCGGTGTCGGCGTGGGTCGGGTTCATCGCGTGCTACGGCATGGCGACTTCGACTGGGATCATCATGCTCGTCTACTTGCGACAAGCCGTCGCCGACGCGGGGGGAGAAGTGAATCTGACGCCCGATCAGCTCCGCACCGCCGTATTGAACGGGGCCGCCCACCGCCTCCGCCCCAAACTCCTGACCGAAGTGACGACGCTCTTCAGCTTGGCGCCCCTCCTTTTGGCCACCGGCCCGGGAGCCGAGGTTCTCCGCCCGACGGTCGTCCCGGTGCTCGGCGGTCTCCTCATCGCCGACGAAGTCATCGATCTGCTCCTTCCGATTCTCTTCTATCGCACTCGGCTGGCGCGGTTGAGGGCAATAAAAACGAGCGCCGGCCCTACAACTCGGGAACTTCAATGAAAACCTGCGCAAAAGACAGGCCATTCAAGTACGAGGGACGATGATGTCGGCATGTGTCGCAAAGTTGCTTTATCGCTCTCCCATTTTCACGACGCACGATACGGCAACTTGAAATTCGCTCTTATGCACTTCGTTCGCTAGGCCGTGGGCTCTGACACACAACGATGATCTTGTCTCATGG
>JANOSQ010000735.1:0-9471 GCA_031415915.1 Fimbriiglobus sp.
CTTTCTTCGCCGCGGTGAAGACGGCTTCGCCTTCGCCGAGTTTGCATCGGGTGCGATCGACGACGTAACCGGGCGGCGGAGTGGTCGCGGTCGCACCGACCGCGGAATAGCTGAACGGGAGTTTCGCTTGCGACGCGATGAACGCGGCCAAAGAATCGGGTGAGGGTTTGCGGAACGACAACATCGATCAACCCGCTTTGGCTTCCGCTTCCGGGGCGACTTCCGGCTTTGCGGGCGGTCGATGCGGCAACATCTGCTGGCACTTCGACGGGCCTAAAATTTCCTGCAACACCACGGCCATGGGCAGCGAGTTCGCGTTCCCGAGCAAGGCGACCAATTGCCGGCCGAACGGGGTGGTCGCGCCGGTGTTGCGCTCCTTGTACTTGGTCGCGCCGGAGATCGACCGCACCGCCGCCGTGACGACGGGTGCACCGCCCATGGCCGAGATGGGCTTGATGGTGGGAGGGGCGAAGGTCGGGGACACCACGGCCGCAACGGGCAGGTCGTCGGCCGGGTTCATCGAACGCGATTGGATCGGAGCCGCCGTCGTTTCGAATGTGGTCGGCGCCGTTTCGCCGAGGCGGACTTTCTTCTTCGCCGCGACGACGGGAATCGCCTTGGGCATTGGCTTGGCTTGCGGAACCGGCGGGGGCGCGGCACCCGGCGCCCCGCGCTGGCGGAGCTTGTCGATTTCTTCCATGAAGCGGTTGAGGTCGGCCGCCGCCGGTCGCGCCGCGGACGAGGTCACCACGGGCACCGTCGGGGAATTGGCGCGGCGTTCCCGATCGCGTTCGACCTGTTTGCGGTCTTGCGAGTTTTTGAGCTTCTGCGTGAGCCAACCCAAGATGCTCAGGCCGACCATGATCCCGAGGGGGATGAGGAGTTTTTCCATGGCGGGATTGCCGGATCTTTCTCCCCCTCTCCGAAACGGAGAGGGGAAAAAAACCCTAGTTTCCCCGACTGCTGCTGTCGGTCGGGCCACCGGAGATCCCGGCGATGCTCTGGCGCATCGAGGTATCCGCCTGCATGTTCCGCATTTGGTAGTACTCCATGATGCCGAGCCGACCGTCGCGGAAAGCGGCGGCGATAGCCAGCGGCACCTCGGCTTCGGCGAGAACGACCTTCGCCCGGTTCTCTTGTACGAGCGCCTGCATTTCCTGTTCTTTGGCAACGGCGGCGGCCCGGCGCTTTTCGGCCTCGGCTTGGGCGACCCGCAAGTCGGCGGAGGCTTGGTCGGCCGCGAGTTTCGCACCGATGTTCTCGCCCGGTTCGAGGTTCGCGATGTCGATGGAGACGATCTCGAACGCCGTCTGCGCGTCGAGCCCGGAGTGCAGCACGGTCTGCGAGATCATGCCGGGGTTCGCCAGCACTTCCTTGTGGTCGAGGGCCGAACCGATGGCTTTCACGATGCCTTCGCCGACGCGGGCGATGATCGTTTCTTCGGTCGCACCGCCGACGAGCCGCTCGAGTTTCGTCCGCACCGTCACCCGGGCCTTGGCGAGCAGTTGAATCCCGTTCTTGCATACGGCGTCGAGGTACTGCTTGCCCATGTTCTTGTCGGGGCAGTCGATCACCTTCGGATTCACGCTCGTCCGCACGGCGTCGAGAACGTCACGGCCGGCGAGGTCGATGGCCGAGGCGACACGCCACGGCAAATCGAGGCCGGCCTTGTGCGCTGCGATGACGGCCTTCACCGTCTGCGGCACCCGGCCACCGGCGAGGTAATGGGCTTCCATATCTTGCGTGTTCACCTTCACCCCGGCCTGGACGAGGGCGATCTTTTGATTCACGATCATCACGTGCGGCACTTTCCGCAGCTTCATGCCGATCATGTTCAAGATGCTGATGTCCGCCCCGGTCGACAGGCTCTGAATCCAGAGGCTGATGAAGCTGAAGAAGACGAACAGGAACACGAGGAAGAAGAGCGCGGCCACGCCCGCGGCGATGATCCAAATCAGATCGCCCTCGAGCGGCGATGCGGCGAGCAGGGAGGCGGGGTTCACGGTGCGTTCCTTTCGGGGAGTGCGGCGGTCGTTTCTATTTTAGGTCTTCCAGATCGAAGTTGCGCAAATCGCTCGGTTCGTCCACCTGCCGGACGATCACGCGGCCGGCCCGGACGTCGACGCATTTCACCCACATCTGGGCGTCGATCATCATCCCTTCGCTCAGGGCATCGACGCGTCGCCCGTCGATCACCACCGAGCCGGCGGGTCGCATCGGAGTCGCGGTTTTCCCGTGGCGGCCCTTGAGTTTGTCGAGTTCCACCAACTCCGGCACGGCGCTGGTCACGCTCCCCCCGGCCAAGGTCGGATCGATCCCGTTCTTGAGCGCCATGCGCTTCCAACCTTGGAGGACCCCCATGCCCGCGGCGGGCAGGCCGACGCAAAGTCCAATCGTCGCCACGACGGCCTCGGTTTGCGTCCCTTCGTACCAAATCAAGCCGACGGCGACGGCGAAAAGCGCCCCGGCCGCGACGACGAGAAACCCGCCGGTGGGCAGGAAGAATTCGCCGACGAGCAGGGCCGCACCGATGCCGACGAGCAGGAAGGCGATGGTCAGATAGTGTTCCATCAGACTTCCTTTACGACGATGCGGGTGCCTTCGACTTCGACGACTTGCACCCGAGTGCCCGAGGGAATGTACCCGCCTTCGGTGACGACATCCACGAATTCATCGCCGATTCGGACGGTCCCCGCGGGCCGCAACACCGTGGCCGAAACGCCGATGGCCCCGAGCAACCCCGCGGCCTTAGCCGCCCCGGGGATGTTGTCGAGTGGCGATTCCTCGTCTTTTTCTGCGACCCCCGGTATGGTCATCCGATTGAGGATCGGGATTTTGCGAATGTAGGTCGCCGTGAGGAACGCGATCAGAAACGCCCCCATCAGGCTGAAGAGATACTGGCCGAGCTTCGCGCCGAAGCCGATCCACTCATCGCTCCTCTCGGGGACTTTGTCCACGGTGACGAGGGCGAGCGAACCGAGCATGAGCAAGATGCCGACGATCCCGGCGGCGCCGAAACCGGGGAAGACGAACACCTCGATGAGAATGAGGATTACCCCCATCAGGAAGAGCAACCCGGCCAGCACCACGATTTGGCCGCTGAAACGCGTGTGAGCCCAGAAGACGAGGATGAAGCAAAGGGCCGCGATGATGCCGGGGACGGTGGTGCCCGGCACTTTGAGTTCGAGGATCAAACCGGTGAAGCCGATGACGACGAGGAGTACCGTCACGATCGGCATCCGCAGGAACGCGGAGAAGCGGTCGAGCCACGCGGGGGTGGCGTCCTGCACTTTGTCGACTCCGTACTTCGCGTGGAGCACGGCCTCGTCGTTGCCGTCGAGCGTCGCTTGCGAGATGCCGAGGTTCTTGGCCTCGGTGGCATTGAGCTTGAGGAACTTGCCCTTCTGCTTCACCACGCCGGCATGCTGCCAATCCTCGCCTTTAGCTTGGCGTTCGCGGAGCTCGTCTTCGGTCATCAGTTCGAGCTTGTCTCGGTTCACCTTGGATCGCGCCCGGACGATGCCGATGTCCTTGCGAATGAACCCTTCCAGCAAAATCGCGGGTACCCCTTTGCGCTCGGCGAGCGGACGCAATGCACTGGCCCAGAGTTCCACGTTGAAGTCGGGGTGCTTGGCGATGTAACCTTCGAAGTCCCCGAACTCGGCTTCGTTCTCGAGGTTGTCCTCGCCCCCGCTTTGTTTGCGCCGGCTCATGACGATGTCGGTGCAACCGAGAGCGACGATGGCGGCCGTGTCCGGGGCCTTATTGGGAATCCACGCGATGATCAGGATTCCCTCTTGACCGCCCTCGGGGTTCTGGAACTTGATGAGTTCGTCGGCGAGGTCGCGGGCCGCTTGGAGGTCGCCGCCGGCGCAGTCCAGTTGAAGGAACAGGACGTTCCCCTTTTGGCGGACGATGTCGCGGACGACTCGGGCCACCGAATCGGCGGTACCTTTTTCGATTTGCCCCGAGAGCGTGTAGCGGAAGGCGACCGGTGGCCGACCGCCGAGGGGATCGTCCCGCAAGCTGCCGGGAGCGATGTTGTAACTCGTGGCCAGAGAGGCCCGATCTTGGACGATCTGATTGCAGAGTTCGTACTTGCGGAGATCGTCGGCTGAGAACGCCAACACGCGCCCCTCTTCGGCGAGGACTTTCTTCTTGTCCGGGATCTGCACGCCTTCCTTTTCGTACTCAGCGGCCGGGCGGCGCAGATCGACGAACCAGACGCCCCCCGGCTCCTTCTTGCCTTCCCCGAGGCGGACGCCCTTGTCGTACATCTTCTGGATAATCGCCAAATGCGGCTTGTGCAGCGGCCCCACGATCTCGGTGTAATCCTTGGCGACCCGCGGCGTCAGCGGCGGATCGTCGGTGCCGATCACTTCGCCGAGGGCCGCGTCTTTGGTCATGGCGAGTTTCTTGCAGGCGAGCACCGGCAGCACCGTGTGCCCCGTCGTCCGCTTGTGGACGTAGGCGATGGTGCCGACGTCGTTGAGTCCCGCGATGTACTCGGCGAGTTCGGCGCAGGCCGCGTGATTCGAGTTCGCCGCGTCTTTGTCGGTCGGGTTGAAGTCGAACACCACTTGCGACGGGCGCAGATCGCCCTTGGTGCGGGCCATCTCCACGCGATTCTTGATGCGCGTGACCGCTTCCGTTGTGATCGGCGCGGGCACGGCCACGTACAACCCCGCATCGCCGGCCACATTCTCGGCGCCGACCCCAGCCCCCGAGAGCCAAACCACCGACACCCAGAGCATCGCCATACGCGTTTTCAAACCCGCACCCTCATGGAACCTGCAGCGATGGGACACACTCGATTATAACACCCCGGCCAAGGCCGCTTCCCACGAATTATCGGCGTCGCCAATCATCGTCATCCCGCCGGGCCCGGGGAATATCGCGGTCTTCGTCTTCCTCATTGCGTTCGCGTCGGGCTCGAGGGAGGTCATCGTCTCGGTCGCGGAGGTCCGAACTCCGATCCGGGTGGGGTGAATCCAGTGCTCGGTCACACAAGTGATTTGGGATGGTTTCTTTCAGAGCCGGACGCGTAAGCGACGTTTCCGAGTCGAACGTCGCTAACGCGTCCGGCTCTGACCCCAAAACATCAATGTGACGCAGCACTTCCACGGGGAATTCAACGGCGCGGGGGCACGAACGCCAATCCCACCCGCGCGGTCTTCGACGCGCCCCACGCTTCGTAGGGCAATTCGATATCGGGTTGGAACTCGACGGCCGGGTAGCGCCGCTTCAGTTCCTCGATGCTGTCGCCGCCGAACACCTCGGCATCCCAGACGAACGCGGCCCCGCGCTCGTTGATGTCGGCGTCGTTCGTCCAAGGGGAGTGTTCGGGGCGAATCTCGAAATATTGCATCGACCCGCTGCTGTAGAGGCCGGGGCGGTGGGGGGAATAGCAGCAGATGTTCCCCGAACGCCACCCTTCTCCGCCGACGATGGGCGGGCGACCCCCGTACTTCGCTTCCCAGCGGCGGTTGACCTCGTCGGCCAAGGCGCGGCCGGGGAAATGCGGCCGTTCGAGTTGCCCGGTCAGTTTCGGCCCGGCGATCTGCTTCACGACCGTGAACGAAAGCAACGCGAGGAAGACGATGGCCCAACGGATGACGACCCAACGCAGGCGCGACTCCGCATCGGCCCGGCGGAAGTACACCAGCAACAGGATGCCGAAGAACGGCCAGAGCGGAGAACCCCAGATTTGCCGGAGCAACACGCCCGTCGTGAGTGAGAGAAGCAACAGCACGGCGAACGGGCCGAGGATCGCCCAGACCAAGAAGCGGCGTTCGGGCGAATCCGGGTCGCGCCGCCGCTTCCACCAGACCAGCGGCCAGATGACGGCGAGCACCGGCAAGAGCAGCATCGCTTGCCCGGCGACGAACTGGAGCGGGAAGGCGATGTGCCGGAACGCTCCGCCTTCCGAGGTCGAGCGCTCGGAAGCGTACTTCAGCGTGATGAAATCGTGTTCGACGAGCCAGTGCAAATGCGGGGCGACGATGGCGAGTGTGATGATCGCAGCGGCGTACAACCCCGGCGTCCGCCAGACGTGCCGCGTCGAACGATGCACCGCGAGGAACCCCAGCAGTACGAGCACGGGTAACCCGATCGTGTATTTGGTGAGCAGCATCAGCCCGAGGATTGCGCCGACGGCGCACCACCACGCGAACGAGCGCCGGAACACGGCCCGGTGCGTGGCCAGGATGAGCCACGCCCAGCCGGCGTCGAGGACGATGTTGTTGCTGTACTCGGCCCCGTCGTTGGTCAGATACATCAAGCCATCGTTGGCGACTGTGGCTGCGAGTGCCAAGGGCGGCGACAAGTATTCGCGGGCTAACTTCCAAACCGCGATCATCACCGAGGCGACGACGCAATAGCTCAGTACGTACACGGGCCAAACTCGACCGGGGTCGATGCTCGCCGCAGCGTCGGCCAGCCACGCCGGCAGTGGCGGGTGCTTGCAGTAGCCCCACTGCCAGACGCCGCCCCACGAGAGCCACTCGACGAGGTCGAGCGGGGCATTCGGATGGCTGGCGACGACGGCCAGAATCCAGACGAGCGTGCGGAGGGAGAGCCACAGCCAGAAGAGGCGGGTCGCGTTAACCATCCCGCAACATCTCCCGCGCCGCGTTCCGTCCGGCAGCTCCCATCACACCGCCGCCCGGGTGCGCGGCTGCTCCGCAGAGGTAAAGACCCTTCACCGGTGTGCGGTAGTCGGCGTACCCGGCCAGCGGGCGGAGGCTGAACATACTGCTCAGGCCCATGCTCCCCTGCATGATGTTGCCGCCGGTGATTCCCCAGAGCCGTTCCATTTCAGGAGGCGGGATCACCTGCCGGTGGAGCACCGAGCGTTTGAAGTTCGGAGCGTACTCGTTCAGGATGTCGAAGCAGCGATCCGCGAACGGCCCGGCTTCCGCTTCCCACGTCGTCCCCTTCAAGTGGTACGG
Source organism: Fimbriiglobus sp. (assembly GCA_031415915.1). Classification (GTDB taxonomy): domain Bacteria; phylum Planctomycetota; class Planctomycetia; order Gemmatales; family Gemmataceae; genus JALHQU01. The sequence goes on from JANOSQ010000735.1 coordinate 6,951, forward strand.
GGCGTACTGCACGAACATGCTGAGGATGTGCTGCCCCGGCGGCGCGAGCGACGCATCGAGGGCCGTGGCCATGGTGCATTCGAGCATCGGGTTTGCCGCGGGTTTGCCGTACTTGGCGTCGTCGTAGGCCCGTTCGATGTACTCCATGCTCGGGCAGATGTGCATCGTGCCGTGGTGCTGCGGGCCGATGCCCGGCCCCGGCAAGCATTTGAATTGCGGTACTTCGCTGAGGGCGACGTTGATCTTCACCGTCGCGGAAGAGTAGTCGATCCGCTTCACTGACGCGACGAATTCGGCCGGCAGTTCCTTCGCATCCATCAACTTCAGAAACGTGACGTTGGCATCGGCGCACGAGGCGACGCGGGGGGCGTGGAACTCGGTGCCGTCCTGGAGCGCGACGCCACTGACAACGCCTTGTCGCACGAGGATGCGCCCGACCGGGGAGTTTGTCCGGATCGTCGCCCCGTAGCTCATCGCGGCGTCGGCGATGCTCTGCGACAGCTTGCCCATGCCTCCCTTCACGTATCCCCACACGCCGCGGACGCCGTTTCACTCGCCCATGACGTGGTGGAACAGAACATAGGCGGTGCCGGGCATACTCGGCGACGCGAACGCGCCGATGACCGCGTCGGTGGCGATGGTCGCCTTCAATTGATCCGACTCGAACCAGCGATTCAAGATCGGCGTCGCGGCCCCCGTCAGGATTTCGACGGCGTTGGCGCCGAGTTCCTTTCCGAGCTTGCGGAAGTTCCAGCCGAGCTTGCCGAGGCGCCAGAGATCCCCGATACCGCCCCAGGGATTCGGCGGCGTCCGGTCGAGCATCGGTTCCAAGAAGTCGGCGATACGCGTCAGCATCGCCTCGTACCTCGGATAATTCTCCGCGTCCTTCGCGCTGAACTTGGCGATCTCCCGCTGCGTCATCGCCGCGTCGGGGCCCATCATCAAATAGCGGCCGTCGGGGAACGGGCTGAAGCTCGACGGGCTGCGCGGGAGCATCTCGAAGCCGTGCTTCTTCAATTCCAAATCGCGGATGATTTCGGGGCGGAGCAGGCTGTTGACGTACGATGCGGTGGACACTCGGAAGCCGGGCCACGTTTCCTCGGTGATGCAGCAGCCGCCGAGGATGTCGCGGCGTTCCAGCACCAAGACTTTCCGCCCGGCTTTGGCCAAGTAAGCGGCGGTCACCAGCCCGTTGTGCCCCGCCCCGACGATGATGGCGTCGTACTTCTCCGGCATGGTTTGGCCCGTCTCGTTCTTGGATTAGAATCTTCTTATCGAACGGGGTTCGAGGGTGTGACCATGAATTTGCCGCTCCGCTTCCCGAAGGACGAAGACGTCATCGCCGAAGAAACTTGGCGGGATTCGAGATTCTGTAACACTGATCAACCCAGAGGCAATACAGCTCGGCGGATCATGACCTCTCGCCGGTTTCGAGCGCTGCTATGATCGACTACTCCGAATTCTTCCGCACGGCGACGGACCACGGTCCGTACCCCTTCCAAACGGCGTTCGCCACGGCGGAGCCGCTTCCGCATCTGCTCCGCGCACCGACGGGCGCGGGGAAGACGGCCACGGCCGTCCTCGGTTGGCTCTGGCGGCGGCACACCGCGCCGGAACGCACACCGCGGCGGCTCGTGTACTGTCTGCCCATGCGCGTGCTGGTAGAGCAGTCCCGCGATGAATGCGCCAAGTGGCTGGAGAAACTCGGGCTGACGGAGAAGGTCGGGTTGCACGTCCTGATGGGCGGCGTCGATAAAGCCGATTGGCACTTGCAACCGGAGCGGCCGGCGATCCTGATCGGCACGCAGGATATGCTGCTGTCGCGGGCGCTCAACCGGGGCTACGCCGCCAACCGGTTCCACTGGCCCATCGACTTCGGCCTGCTCAACAGCGATTGCCTCTGGGTCTTCGACGAGCCGCAGCTGATGGCCGGCGGCGTGAGTACCTCGGCCCAACTCCACGGCCTACGATCCTCACTCGGCACCGCCGGCGCGTGCTCGACCGTCTGGATGTCGGCGACGCTGGAACCGGAGTGGTTCGACACCGTCGATTTCCGCGGCAAGTTCCCCGATACGGCGCTCGAACTGACCGACGCGGACTACGACCCCCGACTGCCTCTGCACACGCGCATGACGGCCGGGAAGACGCTGAAAAAACTCGGCGCCGCCTCGGGGAAGGACATGAAAGCCGTGGCGAAGGCGGTGCTGGATCGCCATCAAGAAGGCACGCAAACGCTCGTGGTGCTTAACACCGTGGAGCGGGCCAAGGCGGTGTACGCGGAGTTGCTGAAGCTCGAGAAGAGGGACGCAGCCCCCGAGTTGCTCCTGATCCACTCTCGCTTCCGACCCAAAGAGCGGGAGGAATTGAATGGGCGACTACAGGACAAAAACCCCGGCGACCGCATCGCCGTCGCCACGCAGGTGGTGGAGGCGGGCGTCGACATTTCGAGCCGGACGCTGTTCACCGAAGTCTGCCCGTGGGCGAGCGTCGTGCAGCGCATCGGCCGCTGCAACCGCACCGG
>JANOSQ010000736.1:0-1712 GCA_031415915.1 Fimbriiglobus sp.
CCGCTTCGTGGAGCGGATCCTGACGGTGGTCGGGACGCTGCGGCTTCAAAAGCGGAACGCGCTGGAGTTCCTGAGCGGGTGCATCGCCGCCCACCGGCTGGGGGCGGCAGGACCGAAACTTTGCACGGGGTGAACGGTTACATTCCAACGACCTCCCAGAATCGTTGCCACACCATTGCGAGCCGGGCTTGTCCCGGTGGGGACGGCTCTCCTTGCCCCACCGGGGCATGCCGACAAGCCCGGTGGCTCGTCGGTGAGTTTCTTTTTCTGACTGTCGAAGTAGCCGGACGCGCCAGCGACGGAATGGTGAATCTCGGTGTCATTCGCGTGCCGCCTTGCACGATTGAACTCCGTCGCTGGCGCGTCCGGCTAACAAATCAGTTGCAACGCTACACTCGCGCCGTGCCACTCGCCAAGAAACGATTTGGAGACGCAGAATCGTCACTTCCAGCCCGCCCCCGCTGCTTTTTTCGCGGCAGGCCCTTTCGGTCTCGACGCAAGTCCTAGGGGGGCTTGGTCATTCCAGAAAGTTGTGTGCTTTCTGGGCAGGACGGTGCTTTCCAATGGAGGGTGGGTGGGGTGAGGCCGGAAAGCGTTTTCGCGATCGTCACTCCGCGACGTGCCGCCCTTTCTCCCTCAAGTACAATTCCCTCGTCCTGATTCACCACCACCCGGAATCTTCATGTCCGACACCTTCACCATCGGCCTCGTGCAGATGAGTTGCGATGCCGACCGCGAGACGAATCTGCGGAAGGCCGAGGCGGCCATCGGCGACGCGGCGAAGGCCGGGGCACAGATCGTTTGCCTGCCGGAGTTGTTCACCGGGCCTTACTTCTGCCAGGCCGAGGACACCGCGCTCTTCGACCTCGCGGAACCGGTGCCAGGGCCGAGTACGGATCGCCTCGGCGCCGCGGCCAAGCGGCACGGCGTCGTCGTCGTCGGGTCGTTCTTCGAGAAGCGGATGCCGGGGGTGTACCACAACACGAGCACCGTCCACGATGCCGACGGCTCGTTCCTGGGTATCTACCGCAAGATGCACATCCCGGACGACCCGATGTTCTTGGAGAAGTACTATTTCACCCCCGGCGACCTCGGTTGGAAGGTCTTCGCCACCAAGTACGCCAAGGTCGGCACGCTCATCTGCTGGGATCAGTGGTACCCCGAGGCGGCCCGGCTGACGGCGCTGCAGGGGGCCGAGGTGATCTTCTATCCCACGGCCATCGGCTGGCACCCGCGCGAGAAGGCCGAGTACGGCGACGCCCAGCACAGCGCCTGGGAGACGAGCATGCGCGGCCACGCCATCGCCAACGGCGTGTACGTCGGCGCGGTCAACCGCGTCGGCCACGAGGTGCTGGTGGGCGAGGGGCTGGAGTTCTGGGGTCGTTCGTTCGTGAGCGATCCCTTCGGCCGGATGCTGAAGCTCGGCGACACCGCGAAGGAGGAGATCATCACGGTGACGTGCAGCCGCAAGTGGATGGAGGAAATCCGGCGGAATTGGCCCTTCTTCCGCGATCGGCGCATCGATTATTACGGAGGCTTGACGAAGCGGGTGGGGGATTGAGGTTCTGCGGAAAGCGAAGCGGCGCGGCGCACTACCCGCCGGCCGAAATCGCGCCTACACTGCTGGTACGGGGTGGTTCCCAACGGGGACCGCCCCGCGTTCTTTTCCCGACCGGAGTTCCGACGTGGCCGATTTGCAAACGCCACTCCAC
>JANOSQ010000737.1:0-2485 GCA_031415915.1 Fimbriiglobus sp.
CCATCGCGGCCGGGGCTTCGCCCAAGGTGCCGATGACTTCATAGTGCCCCACGTGGCCGATGAGCACCATTGTGTACCCATCTTTCGAATAATTGATCGCCTCCAATTGGACCTTGGTGACGAGCGGGCAGGTCGCGTCGATGGCGCGCAAATTCCGGTCGCGGGATTGATCGCGGATTTCGGGGGAGACGCCGTGGGCGCTGTAAAGCACCGTGCCCCCCCGAGGCACTTCTGAAATGCTATCGACGAAGATGACGCCCTTGGCGGTGTATTGTTCGACGATGGGCCGGTTGTGGACGATCTCGTGGTAGGCGTAGATGGGCGTGCCGAAGTATTCGAGGGCCTTTTCCAAAGCGTCGATGGCCATGTTCACCCCGGCGCAGAAGCCGCGCGGATTCGCCAGTAGCACGTGCATCGCGGACACTCCCGTTCTTGAATCCTCCTGCTCAGTCTATTCCGCGGCACCGAAGCCGTGTACCCAACCCCCCGGCCGCAGCGGGGCGACGCCCGTGGAATCTCGGAGCCACAACCCGTGCTCGACGCAGGTGCCGATGCGGATCGCGCGCGGTTCCCCGGCGAGTTCGACCGGGGTCGTGAAGATCAATTCGAAGTCTTCGCCATCGGTCAGCGCGTGTTCCAACGGCGACTTCCCGGTATCCGCGCTCCGGGCCACCGCGTCCGGGTGGATGGGGATCGCGTCGGCATCGAGGATCGCCCCGCAACCGCTGGCGTCGAGGATGTGCTGCAAATCGGCCGTCAAGCCGTCGCTGATGTCGATGCACGAGGTGATTGGCGCCAACCCCATGAGGTGCTCGATTTCCCGCAGGCGGGGTCGGGGGTTCAAATGCCGGCCGAGGATGCTGCCCCCGCAGGGGCCGGTGACGAAGATCGCATCGCCGACTTTCGCCCCGGAGCGGAGCAACGGGCCGCGCTGGGGTGCTTCCCCGAAAGCGGTCACGGAGACCACCAAGCCGCCGTCCCAACTGTTCGTGTCGCCGCCGGCGATGGCCACGCCGAATTCGTGGGCCAGCTCTTCCGCACCGAGGTAGAGTTCCCGGGCGTCCTCCTGTGTGAACCCGACTTTCGGCATAACCAACCCGAGCAGCGCGGCCGTCGCCCGCCCGCCCATTGCGGCGATGTCGCTGAGGTTCACGCCCATCGCCTTGCGGCCGATGGATCGGGCACTCGCTTTGCGAATGAAGAAGTCCGTCCCCTCGGTGAGGATGTCCGTGGTGACGAGCAAGCCCCGCTTCGGCGGAACCAACACCGCGCAATCGTCCCCCGGCCCGACCTCCACGACGGCCAAGGGGGAGGGGCGGGATCGAATCCAGCGGATGAACTCGAACTCGGCAGACACGGGATTGCCTCGGTTGTGCCCGTTGTGACGGCTCGATTTTGAGAGCCGGCGGGATTCGGTTCGGGAAGAATTCACGAGTTGGACGGAATTCTCTCACTGGACCGCGAAGGATGTTCTACATTTGTTTAACTTGCGGCGGCGCCGGCCGTCCCCATTCGGAGTGAATCTGGCATGACCCCGACGCGCACCTTGGCGGCCGAATTGGATACCGAACCGTTCTGCGGTAGCCCGTTGATCGCCAAGACCTACGGCGAGCCGCGCTTCCACGCCGAAGCCGACATCGCCGCCGTCGCATTCGCGGCCGACGGAAGCTTGTGGTCCGTGGACGAGTCCGGATTGCTCCGGCATTGGTCCGCGGAGGGGCACTCGCTCCAGCGATCCTTCCTCAGCGACCTCGAAACGCTCTGGTGCTTCAACGCCGAGGCCGACCTGCTCGCCAGCGGCAACGACGACCTGCTGATCTGGAGCACGGCCGAAGCCCAGTTGCTCTACCGAATCCCGCAACCGGGTTGGGTCTCGGCCCTCGCGTTCAGCCCGGATGGCCGCACCGTCGCCTGCGGGCACGACGACGGCTACGTCCGGCTCTGGGACGTCCGCTCGCAGCGCCAGATCGGCGAACTCCCGGCCCACGCGGACGCCGTCTCGGCGATCCAATTCTCCGCCCTCGGCGACCGCATCGCCACCGCGGGGGAAGACCGCGTGGTGCAAGTGTGGAACGCCGAGAGCCACAAACTGCTGGCGACGCTCAAGAGCCACACCGATCGGATTCCCGCGCTCGCTTGGGCGCCGGACGGCAGTTTGCTCGTCTCCGCCGGGTGGGATACCTCGGCGCGGGTTTGGCGGCCGGGTGCGAGCGCGGAACCGACGATGCTTTTGAATAGCCACGCCGATCAGGTGCTCTGCGTCGCGTTCAGCGGCGACGGCAAACTCCTCGCCACAGCCGATTCCGAAAACGACATCTACCTCTGGTCGAACGCTGCGAGCGGGAAAGTTCGCCACGCGCTCCGCGGTCACGCCGGGGAAGTTCGTTCGCTCTCGTTCAACCGGGACGGGTCGATTCTCGCTTCGGCCGGCACCGACCGGGTCGTCCACTTGTGGGACACCCGCGACGGCAAGCTGTTGGCGGGG
>JANOSQ010000738.1:0-4254 GCA_031415915.1 Fimbriiglobus sp.
GATAAGGATTTGGAGAAGAACGGGTGGGCCGCTTTCGAGAAGACGCTGGAAGGGCGCAAGTACACGGTCTTCTGCGGGCACGTCCACCGCTACCAGAAGTTCGTTCGCAACGGGATGAACTACTACCAACTCGCCACCACCGGCGGCGGCAGCCGACTCCGCGGCGTGAAGTACGGCGAGTTCGACCACATCTCGTGGATCACGATGAAGGCCGACGGCCCGCGCATCACGAACGTGATGCTCGATGGCATTCTCCCAGAGAATTTGGAAACGCCCCTTTCGGAGGAAGAAGGGGTCGTCCGCAAGTTGAAGAAACTGGAACCGGTGAAGGGGCTGCTGCTGAACAACGGCCAACCGGTCGCCGGGGCGACGGTGACGTTCCACAGCTTCGTGAAACTGCCGATGGAGCGGTTCGTCTTCACCGCGGACGCTCTCACCGAAGCGGACGGCAGCTTCGCGCCGAGCACCTACGCCGCGTTCGATGGCCTCCCGGCGGGCGAGTACACCGTGACCGTCGTCCAGACGGGCAAGTACTACGACGCCGGGCCGAAAGCGAAGAACACGCTCCCGGAAAAGTACGCCACGACGAAAACGACGACGCTGAAAGTGACCGTGAAGGAAGGTGAGAAGAGCGACCTCAAGCTGGAACTGATGGACTGAGGGGTTCGGAACCTTTCGTAGGGCCGGGGATTGCTGACAACTGATCGCTGATCGCTGTCTTGCTTCACCAACTTTAGAATGGGACAGTTGTCAGCTTTCAGTTATCAGCAATCAGCCAGAAAGGCGGCCCGATGCCAAAATGTAGTGGCACACCCCTCGCCCCCACTCCGGCTTGTGTAAAAATTACCCCCTTGCTAGAAGGCGGACGCCCCTAACCCCCACGGAGGCGTTCCGCAATGCGTTTGTCGATCCTGTCCCTCGGCGTGTCCCTGCTCGCTCTGCCGGCCGCGCTGGCCCAAGTGCCCGCTCCGCCGGCCCCGACACCCGTGCCGTATCCGCTCATCGTCAAACCATCGTCGCCGCAAGCGACGCTGACGGGCGTACCCGCGTTACCGCCGGCGCCCCCGATCCTGCCTTCGCCTCCGACGAAGCCGTATTCGGGCGAGTTGACGTGGTCGATGAGCAGTGCCCCGGCTTCGACCAAACCCAAAACGCGCGTCTTCGAAGTCGCCGATCTCGTGCACGCGCCGCTGCAAATCCCCGGCGCCGCGGCGTTGGAGAACACTGCGGCCACGACCGCCCACACGCTCATGAAGTTGATCGTGGCGATGGCCAAGCCCGACACTTGGGAGCGCCACGGCGGCGCCGGCAAGATCGAATTCATCGCCGCGTCGGACTGCCTCTGCGTCACCAATTCGCCCGAGGCGGTTGCAGAAGTGGCCAAAGTGCTCGACGGCCTGCGCCGGATGCAGGACAGCCAAGTGTCGGTCGAGATGCGGCTGTTCACGTTGCCAGCCGGTTTAGCCGCGAAGGCCGGCTGGCCCACCGCCGACGAGAAGGGAAAATACACGGCGAAGTGTTGGACGCTCGACGAATTGGTGAAAGGAGCCACGTTGATTCAGGCAGACAAGCGTGTCAGTCAATTGATATTCCCGAAGATGAATTTTGCCGACGGGCAAGCGGGTTATTGCGAAGTGGGGGATACTGCTCCGCTTCCGCCACCTCCGAGCAAAACCGGTGCGCCGATCCAAACCGTGGCAGCAGGATCGTATTACATCGGCACGAAATTCACTTGCACCCCGACCGAGTCGATGGATGGCAAATCGGTGAGATTGAAAATGAAAACCTTGCACCTTTGCCCGATCGGGGCGGGTGGATGGGAGGTACAGGGCCTCCAGAATGACACGAGCGTTGTCGTTCCCAACGGCAACTCCGCCGTCATCTACCTCGGGACGGTGACCGCCGAAGAGCGCATCGAAACCCGAGTCCCCGCGCTCTCGAAGCTGCCCTACCTCGATCGCTTGTTCCGCAACGTCGGGGTGGGGATAGTCGAACAGGACGTCTACCAGATCGTCACGGTGCGCCGCTTGAAAGATGTCGATTTCGCCCCGGCCACGACCTTGCCGGTCGCCCCGTGCTGCAAACCGGGCGTCGAACTCCGGTTGAACCTCACCGCGCCGAAGGCGATCCAAGTGCCCAAACAAGTCTTCAGCCACGGCAGTGGTTGGTTCGGTGGCCAGTGACAGGAACCGGGTGATCGTTTTTTGCAGATCCGAACCGCTGGCACACTCAAAATGTCCCGGCGGGTGCCGGGGAGCTGGAGGGGGTCGGGATCGCGAGGACGGCGTTCACGACTTGGTCTTGCTTGAAGGGTTTGAAGAGAACGTGGCGGAGGCCGTCCATGCGGGCTTTGACGAGCGAATGGGCCGCGTCGTAGCCGTAGCCGGTGGTCATGGCGATGCGGATGCCGGGGCGCATCTCGCGGATGCGGGTGAAGGTCTCGTAGCCGCTCATGTCTTGCGGCCGCACTTCGGTGAAGACCGCGTCGTAGGACGAATCGGCGAGCATCGCGAGCGCCTCAACCGCGGTGGCCGCGGACTCCGACTCGGCGCCGAGGCGTTCGAGCAGCAGGTGGGCCGACTTCCGCATCCGCTCGTCTTGCTCGATGATCAAGATGCGTTTGCCGTGGAGCAGTTGCGGTTCGCCGGCCGGTTCGTTCGCTTGGGCCTGCTGGCCCACTTTCCGCACGCAGTCCTTCACCAGCCGGGCGTTGGCGACGATCCGGCGGAGCTGGAGGGTCGTTTCGGGGTCGAGCGCGTGGAACTTCTTGAGCAAGACGGCGGCGCTGGCGAGCACGTCGTCTACCGGCAGCGCGATCTCCCGGCTCACTTGGTCGATCGATTGCGAGACGGCGCACGATTGCTGGGCGCTGAGCAGGTCGAGGGTGTGGAGCGCGGAGGCGATCTCCCGGCTGAACAATTCGGTGAACTGGAGGTCGTCCGCCCCGAACCCGTTGAGCCGCGGGCTTTCGACGTTGAGGGTGCCCACGACTTCGTCGCCCGAGATCAAGGGCACCGTCATGCTGCTGAGGGCGTCCGAGGCGCCTTGGATGTAATGCGCGTCGCGGCTGGTATCCGGGCAAAGGTAGCTGCGGCCGGTGTGGGCCACGAACCCCGTGACGCCGTTCTTCTCCGGCCGGGCGAAGAGGGCGCGCCCCGCCGCTTCGACCGTCATGCCGTCTTCGAGCAGCGGCTTCAATTCGCCCGTGCGCCGATCCAAGAGCCGCACTTCGATGGTGTCGTATTTCAGCAGGTCGCGGATGTATCGGCGGAGGTTGTGCTTGAGCAGCGCGATGCGTTCCGGCTCGCTCATCTCGGACAGTTGGGAGACGTCGAGGTCGGACATCTCCCGACCGGCTTTGTGGAGCGCGTCGAGCTTGCGCTGTTGATCGACCTCCGCCGACACATCCCGGCACATCGCCAAGATCTGGGCGTGCGGGCCGTTCAAGCCGTGGATCGGTTGCAGCCGGAGTTCGGCGTATTCGGCGATGGCGGCCTCGGGGCGGTGGATGCGGAGCGAGACGGGGTGATTCTGGCGGGCGAGTTCGAGCGGATCGACCGGGTTCCCGGCGAGCATTTCGGCGCGGAGCGCGTCGAAAATCGAGCGGCCCAACGCGGCGCCGTCGCACCACTCCACCATGACGGGGTTGCACCACAGGATTTGCCCGAGCGAATCGAGCACGGCGAGCGCCCGGTCGGCGAACGATAGGATCAACGCGTTCCGGCGCGACTCGTCGAGGAGTTTCTCGAGGATCGCCGGCTCCGCGAGCACCGCGTCGAACTGCCCCGGCGCCAGAGCGTGGCCCGCAGCTTCCAGCGACTCGGCCACCTGCGAGTCCGCGAGGTCGAGGGAGGGCACGCTGCCCAACACCAGCACCCGGGGTGCGGCGGCGGTCGCGGCGATGGGCGCTTCGGGAGTAGTCGAACGGATGGGCACAAATCCAGTATACCGGGGATCGCGTCCGCCCTCAAGCGCACAGTCGGGACGGTAGTGTCTCAGTTTGAAATCAGTTTCTTTTTCCGGTCGGTTTCGGCACGGTCGATCATGGAAACCAGTTCCTCGAAATCCCAAAGGTGGTCGGTCACTTTGGCCTTCAACGCGGGCGGCATCCGAAGCGTCGTGTGCCGGGTGATGAAGTTGTAGACGAAAAAGTGAAGCGCTACCATGTGCTCCAAGTTTTCGAGCTTCTTGGAAAAGCCGTTGGTCAAGCGGGTGAACCGACGCATCCGCATCCGCATGGTTAAGTTCTGGCGC
>JANOSQ010000739.1:0-4940 GCA_031415915.1 Fimbriiglobus sp.
TCGGCGCGTACCTCCGGCGGGAACCGCGATGCGATCCGGGTGAGAGTTGAGGTCTTTCCCGACCGATGAAAAAAGCGGCACCCGACGGAGGAGTCGGCAAAAGGCACAGCCGTCCCAACGGGATCGCAGCGCGGACGGAACGAGGCCCGTCGGCGAGCGTCCTGTCCGAGTGTGTCACTCCTTCTTCAGCGAAAACTGGTCGAATAGCCGGTTCTCGCTGTCGTACACTTTGCAATCGAGCGCGCCGCCTTGGATCGTGTAGTAGCAGTAGTGGTAGTCGGAGCGGCCTTGGTTCTTGAAGAAGGCCGGCGTCGGTTCGAAGTTCTCCAAGTTCCCACCGCCGCCGCCGGAGGTCACGTAGGTGACCCCGGCTTTGGAATCGACTTTCCCCGCCCGGATCGGCCATGTGCGTTCGTAGGCGTGGATGTGCCCGTTCATCGACAGATCGACGCCGTGCTTTTCGTAAAGGGCGATCAGCGCCTTGTGCTTCGGGGCGCCGTGGGTCGAATTCGTTTTCTCGGTGTTGCCGTAGTCGTCGCTGTCCGAGGTGTAGCAGGGGTGGTGGTGGAACACGACCTTCCACTTCGCCTCCGACGCGGCCAGCGCCTTGTCCAACCACTTGTATTGCTCGCTCGGCGCGTCCACCGGCTTGTTCGTATCGAGGCTGAAGAACTCGCCGTTGCCGTAGCGGAACGAATAGTAGTATTCCGGCTTCGGCAGCGAGAAGTAGCGGTAGTAGAAGGCGTGGTTCTTCTCGTGGTTGCCGATGCACGGGTAGAGCGGCACGCGGGCGAACAGTTCCCGGCAAGGCTTGAACAGGTCGTCGGTCCACTGCTTGGCGTCCGGGCCGTTGTCGACGACGTCGCCCATGTGCAGCGCGAAATTCGGCCGGCGCTCCCACATCAGCTTCGCCACTTTGCCCGTGACCGCGGGGTTGCGCTGCGTGTCGCCGATCACCGCGAACGAGTACGCGTCGGTCGCATCGACGGCCGTGCTGAACGTAGAGGATTTGCCGATCAGTTTCTTGCCGTCGGCGTCGGTGCACACCATCCGGTAGAAGTATTTCGTCTTCGGGATCAAGTTGTCGAGTTTGATCTCGTGCAGCGTGTCGGCGGCCGCGACCTTCACCACTTTGTCCGGCGGGAACGTCGCGCCGTATTCCAGTTCGCACGTCGTCGGTGTCGGCGTCTCGGCCATCACCGTGATGCCCGTCCGCGTGGCGAACTGCAAGTACGGCTCCACGGCGAACGCGGCGCCCGGCCCGGCCTCCGCCGGTGCCATCGGCGCCAACTTCAAGCACGCGACCGCGCCGAGGCAAACGGCGCACACCCCGCCGATCAGCCATTTGCGAAAGGGACGGTTCATCGGTGACCCCGATCGGTGGAGCGAAAGACGTTGCTCAGCCTAATGTACGGGTCGCCGATCCGAACTCCGGACAGAACCGCGGCCGCGCCGTAAAACGGTAGTTCCCCACCGGAGAACCGACCATGCTCACGAAAGTTTTGTCCACGGCCAGCGGCACAGCAGTCGGCGGGCGCAACGGCCACGCCACTTCGGACGACGGAATGATCGGCGTCACTTTGTCGGTGCCGAAGTCGATGGGCGGGCCGGGCATCCCGAACACGACCACGCCCGAACACCTCTTCGCCTGCGGCTACGCGGCCTGCTTCGGCGGGGCGTGCGAGAACCGGGCCAAGGTTCTCAATCTCGCCCCGACGAGCATCGAAGTCGCGGCCGAGGTTCAACTCGGCACCGTCGACAGCGGCGGCTTCGGGTTGTCGGTGACGCTGAACGTGAAGGTCGCCGGACTGTCGCAGGCCGATGCGGAGAAGGTCGTCGCGGCCGGGCACGAGTTCTGCCCGTATTCCCGGGCCATCAAGGGCAACGTGCCGGTGACGGTGAACGTGACCGCGGCGTGAGGAAATTGCCCTACCCAACTCCGGGGCGGGGGCTACAATCTTGGGTTCCCGATTCACTTGGCCTTTTTTTGCGGACGACAGCCATGTACGCGATTTTCGAAGACGGTTCCCGCCAATACCGCGCCGAAGAGGGCGCCACTGTCGTCATCGACTACCGCGATGTCGAAATGGGCGCCACCGTCGAGTTGACCAGCGTCCTGCTGATCGAGAACAACGGCGCCACCAAGATCGGTACGCCGCACGTGGCGGGCGCCAAGGTCGTCGGCGAAGTCGTCGAATTCCCGAGCACGAAGACGGTCGCGCAGTTGTTCCGCCGCCGCAAGACGATCCGCAAACTCCGCGGCCACCGCCAGCCGTTCCTGCGATTGAAGATCACGCAGATCGTAGGGTAGCTGGCAATCTTGTTAGCCCGACGCGCCAGCGAGGGTCTGAATCCCTCGGTGGCGCGTCGGGCTAACAAATCATCACATCGTCCGCCCGCCGTCCACCACCAGCACTTGCCCCGTCGTCAGCGCCGTTCCGACCGCTAAGAACACCACCGCATCGGCGATGTCTTCGGGCGTCGCGGCTTTCCCGAGCGGGGCCTGTTCCAAGTATTTTTGAATCTGGGCGTCCCGGCCTTCCAACCAGCGCGTCAAGATCGGCCCCGGCGCCACGGCGTTCACGCGCACGTCCGGACCGAACGCCCGCGCCAGCGATTTCGTCAGCGTGTTCAGCGCCCCTTTGCTCGCGCAGTACGGAATCGAGCTCCCCTGCCCCGATAGCCCGGCGACGCTCGACACGTTGACGATGCTCCCCTGGCGGGCTTTCAAGTACGGCATCGCCGCCCGGCTGCAATAGAACGCGCCCTTGACGTTGACTTGGAAGATTTCGTCCCAGATTTCGTCGGTCACGGAGTCGAGGTCGTCGTGCGCGATGAAGTGCGTCGTCCCCGCGTTGTTGATGAGCACGTCGATGCCGCCGAAGGCCTCGGCGACATGGTGGATCATCCCTTTCACTTGGGCGTCGTCGGCGACCGTCGCGGCGATCACCTGCACCGGCACGCCGAACTCCTCGCAGAGCCGGGCGGTCTCCACGGCGTCGTCTTCGGACTTGGAATAGTTGACGATGACGGCGAAGCCGAGTTGGGCGAAGCGGACGGCGCAAGCCCGACCGACCCCCGTGGCCGAGCCGGTGATGAGCGCCACCCGTTGAACGTCCGCCATGCCGACCTCACTTGTCTTTGTCTTTCTTCACTTCTTCGACGAGCTTCTTCTTGCCGGTGACGTAGAGCAGCGCGTCCTCGGCCACCAAGCGCAGCGTGAGGTCGGGCTTCCAATCCTTCGGCGCGTCCGGCGGCTTCACGGGGTCCTTGGAGCCGGCTTTGATCTTCTCCAGTTCCGGCGCAGACCCGCGCGCCGCCATCCCGATCTGCGCGAGGGCCGACATCGCCGCGATCACGAGTTCCGGCTCGGGGTAGTGCAGCGCGTCCATGATCTGCGGGATCACCGGCGCGGCCTTGGATCCGAGCGCCGCACAGGCGTTGATCGCGTGCATCCGCACCATCGGCGAATCGGGGAATTTGATGTAGTCCGCGATCTTCTTCAGGTGTTCCGCGAGCACGCGGTCGTCGTACATGATGTTCACCAAGTAGAGCCAGCAGAGGATGCCCTTGTCCTTCTCGAGCTTGATCCGGGTCTCGATCGGTTCGAGGTAGAGCTTGAGATCCTTGGCGTAGTCGAGAGGGTTCTTCGGCTTCGGCGGCCCGATTTGCAGCAGGCCCTGCACGGCTTCCATCCGCACGCCGGCGCAGTTGTCTTTGAGCATGACGTTGAGGAGGAACTTCGCGGCCGCATCGTTGGGTTCGCCCTTCTCACCGACCGGCGCGCCGACTTGGCCGAGCGCTTTGGCCACGGCCAAGCGGGTCTCCCACGAGATGTCCTGCCCGGCCGCGCGGATCTCCGGGATCGCGGCGACCGCCTCCGGCCCGAAGGAGGTGAGCGAACGCACGCAGAAGAGCCGGACGATACTACCGGAGGCGGTGTTCAGCATGCACGTCCGCAGGGCGCTCACGGCCGGCGTGATCTGATCGCGGATGTCGTAGCCCATGTTGCTGATGATCGTGATGGCGACGATCCGCACCCCCGGATCGGGGTCTTTGAAGATGAGATCGGTGATCGGCCCGATGGACGGCTTGCGCGCTTCCGGGCCGAACTGCGGCAGCGTCCGCAGGGCGAACTCGCGCTGCTGCGGGTCGGGCTGCTTCGCCGCGTTGAGTTCCTTGATCCACGTCGCCAAATCCTTCCCATCGACGAACTTCGGGTACTCGACTTTCTTCGGTTCCTTCGGCGGCTCTTCCGGTTTTGGCGGATCGGTCGGCTTCGGCGGATCGACCTTGGGCGGATCCACGGGCTTGGGCGGTTGAACTTGTGTGATCGGCACCACCGGCTTCGGGAGTTCGACCTCCACGGGCACGATCGGCTTCGGCAGCGTCGGCCGGATCGTCGAACTGGGCCTTGGCTCCGGGTTCGCAGGAATGCTCGGCGGCGCGACTTCTTCCCGATATTCGCCGGGTGTGACTATCATCGGTTCGGTCATCGCGGGTGTCGGCGACGGTTCGACTTGTGCCACGGGGGCGGTCGGTTTGCCGCACCCGAAGGCGAACGCGGCCAACCCGCCGGCGATCCAGATTCGACGCGATGCGGCCATGTGGCAACTCCTGCACGAAGGTCACTCATCTAGAATACCCGTTCCCGCACCCCTAAAGCAACACGTTCGCCCGGACTTCCGTTGGTCGGGGCTGGCCGGCGCCGGCGCAATCCGTTGACTGAACCGCGTGGAATCGATCGAACTCCCCTGGGACGGACGCCCGCGGCGCTATTGGCTGGCGCCGGCGCAAGGCGCTCTCGTCCTCATGCTCCACGGCACCGGCGGCTCCGCCCGGCTGGCCATCGAAGAAACCCGCCTCGCCGACTTCGCCGCTCGGAACGGCTTCGCCGTCGCCTTCCCCGACGGACTGCCGGTGAACCCGGATCGACCGGC
>JANOSQ010000740.1:0-2307 GCA_031415915.1 Fimbriiglobus sp.
CTGATCCTCGACACCAAAGCGGGGATGTTGAAGGGGGGCGAATCCGGTCCCGTTCTGGTCGCCGGCAGCGCGAAGAAGAGCCTGATCGTGAAGGCGATGAAGGCCGACGAGCTCAACCAGATGCCGCCGAAGGAAGCTTTGAGCGCGGGGGTGATCGCCGATTTCGAGAAGTGGATCGCGATGGGGGCACCCGACCCGCGCACGGGTAAAGCCGGTTCGACTTCCAAGCCGATCGACATCGCCAAGGGCAAGGAACACTGGGCGTTTCAACCGGTGAAATCGCCCGAGATTCCCAAGTTGAACGCGAAACCCGACTCGTTACCGAGTTCGGCACGCCCGACCAATGTCGATGCCTTCGTGCTGAAAACCCTCGCCGATAAGAACCTGACCCCGGCGGCGCCGGCCGACAAACCGACGCTGCTCCGCCGGATCTATTTCGACCTCATCGGACTGCCGCCGCCGCCGGATCAACTCGATGCCTTCGTGAAGGACATGGGCGCCAAGGCCGTGGAGAAGGTGATCGACGAACTCCTCGCCAGCCCGCAGTTCGGCGAACGCTGGGGTCGGCACTGGCTCGACGTGGCCCGCTACGCCGAGTCGAGCGGCAAAGAAACGAACGTCGTCTACCCGTTCGCCTGGCGCTACCGCGATTACGTCATCGCCGCCTTCAACGCCGACAAGCCGTACGACCAGTTCATCAAGGAACAACTCGCCGGGGACTTGCTGCCGAGCAAGAACGAGACGGATAAAGCGGAGAATTTGATCGCCACCGGGTACCTTGCGATCGGGGCCAAGAGCCACAACGAACGCAACGCCCGCCAATTCCAACTCGATGTCGCCGACGAACAGATCGACGCGTTCAGCCAGGGGATGCTCGGCATCACCATCAGTTGCGCCCGTTGCCACGATCACAAGTTCGACCCGATCCCGACCAAGGATTACTACGCCATCGCGGGGATCTTCACGAGCACCGAGACCAAGTACGGCACCGCCCGCACCGTCGGCAGCATCCAAGCGGCCCCGCTCGTCGAACTCCCCGCCAGCGCCGGAGTGCCGATCGGTGCGATGCTGTCGAAGGCCGAGGTCGAGAAACTGCGGACTCGGTTGACCGACTTGAAGTAGCAGCGAGAAGACGCCATCGAAGCCGGGAAGAAAGACCCGCAGTTGAACATCCGCTTGCTCGTTGTCAACTCGCAAATCGCGACGGTGGAGAAGCAACTCGGCTACTACGACAGCGAGGGCAACGCCAAGAAGATGGCCATGGGCGTCGGCGACCGCACCTTCACCCGCGATATGCCGGTCTACGAGCGCGGCGAACTGACCAAGCCCGGCGCCACCGTGCCCCGAGGCTTCGCCCAAGTCATCAGTCCCGCCGCCCCGAAGATCCGCAGCGGTAGCGGTCGCCTCGAACTCGCGGAGTGGGTCGCCAGTCCGTCGAACCCCCTCACGGCCCGCGTCTACATCAACCGCATCTGGGGGCACCTCTTCGGCCAAGGCCTCGTCAGCAGCATGGACAACTTCGGCACCGCCGGGCAGAAGCCGACGCACCCGGAACTGCTCGATTACCTCGCGGGCCGCTTCACCAAGAACGGTTGGAGCACGAAGGCGATCATCAAGGAACTCCTGCTCAGCCAGACCTACCAACAGGCCAGCACCCACAACGAAACGAACGCCGCGACCGACCCGGACAACGAATACCTCTGGCGCATGAGCAAGCGCCGGCTCGACGCCGAGGCGATCCGCGATGCGATGCTCGCCGTCAGCGGCGAACTCGACAAGACCGCCCCCGTCGGCTCGCCGCTGCAAAATCTGGAAGGGCCGACCCAGCAGATCGGCCGCTTCGGGGGGAACTTGGGAGACGGGGCGAACAACGCCAAGCGTTCGGTCTACATCCCAATCGTCCGCGACCTGACGCCCGAGGCGCTCGACCTGTTCGACTTCCCGGACGCCAGCCTCGTCAGCGGCAGCCGCGATGGAACCAGCGTACCGTCGCAGGCTCTCTACCTGATGAACAACGCCGCCGTGATGAGGATGGCCGAGAAGGGGGCGGAGAAGCTGATCGCCAAGTACCTCTCGCCGACGGAGCGAATCGAAGCGGCATTCAAGCTCGCCTTCGGCCGCGGGGCGAGCACGACCGAAGCGAAAGCCGCCGAGCAGTTCTTGGACAAGATGAAACGGTCCACGCGTGTCGGCGGCGAGAAGGCCGCGTGGTCGGCACTGATGCAGGCGCTGTACGGCACCGCGGAGTTCCGGTACTTGGATTGATATTCATTCCGAGCCGGCAGCGTGAGCGACGGTGCCCGCTCA
>JANOSQ010000741.1:0-11485 GCA_031415915.1 Fimbriiglobus sp.
GTGCTGGCCCGAGCCAGAGGTCGTAGTTCAACCCGTCGGGGATTTTGCCATCCGGGATGCCAGGCGCTTTGAAGTTCGGCCCCGGCAGGCCGACCTTGACCGTGTGGATCTTCCCGAGATATCCGCTGCGGACGAGCTCGCAGGCTTGGCGGAACTTCACATCGCTGCGCTGCTGGCTCCCGGTCTGAACGATGCGATTGTGGTCGCGGGCCGCGTTCACCATCGCCCGTCCTTCCGCGATCACGAGCGTCAGCGGCTTCTCGCAATAGACGTCCTTGCCCGCTGCGCAGGCGTGGATCGTCTGCAAAGCGTGCCAATGATCGGGGGTCGAAATCAGCACCGCATCGACCTCTTTGCTCTCCAACAACTTGCGGTAGTCTCGGAACGTTTCTGCTTTCCCCTTCGCCGCTTCGACGAGCTTCCCGGCCTCCGCGAGGTGTCCGTCGTCCACGTCGCAGATCGCGACGACGTTCGCTTGAATCGCCTTCATGTTCCCTTTGCCCTGCCCGCCGAGGCCGATGCAGCCGACGCGGACGCGCTCGCTCGGTTTCTCCTCGGCGAGCAACGCGGCGTGGTAGACCGACTTCGGCAGCGCGAGAAATGCCCCGGCGGCGAGGCCGGACTTGAGAAAAGTCCGCCGTGTGGGAGATAGAGATGTGAGCATGGCGGTTCCGGAGAGGGAATGGGAATCGAGTGCGACACTGATATACTCTCGTTTTCCGCGCCCGACCGCAACGGTTTCCCCGATGGCCGACCGATTTTTCACCGACAAGCCATTGTCACTCGGCGAGTTCGTCTTGGACGGCCCCGAGGCTCACCATCTAGGAACGGTGCGCCGGTTCGCCCCCGGCGACGCCGTCGTGCTCTTCAATGGAGACGGTTCCGAATACCCGGCCGAGATCGTCGAGGTCGGCAAAAGACATGCCGTGTTGCGACTGCTCGCGCGAGTCGAAGCGAACCGAGAAGTCCCCTTCCCCATCGTTGTCGGCTCCGCGTTGCCGAAGGGGGATCGGCTCGACTTCCTCTTGGAGAAGCTCGTGGAAGTGGGGGCGACGCGATTCGTCCCATTGATCACGGAGCGTTCGGTGGTGCGACCGAACGCGGGCAAGTTGGAGAAGTGGCGCCGCGCCGTGATCGAAGCGAGCAAGCAATGCGGTCGTAACAGGCTGATGACGGTTCACGAACCGCTGTCCATGGAGGAGTTCGTGAACCGGGAATATGCAGCGAAGCAATGGCTTCTGCATACTTCCAGTGGCCCCCCCCATCTCGACCCCCTCGCCGACCCCGAATACGGGTGCGCTTTCGCCGTCGGGCCCGAGGGGGGATTCAACGATGCCGAAATCGAAATGGCCACCCTTGCGGGGTGGCGTCGGCTGAGCTTGGGGCCGAGAGTGATGCGCGTCGAAACCGCCGCGATCGCGGCGGCCCTTTGGGCGGCGAACGGTCAGTAGTCTTGCTTGCGCAGCTTCGCGAACGCTTCCTTGAACTCCTTGGCCGAGCCGTACCGCTTCATTTTGTCGCGGTCGATCGACTTCATCAAAACCCGGGTGACTTCATCATCGAGGTCGGGTCGGAGGTCTTTCGCGCCGCGCGGCGGCGTGTTCAAGTGGCGGCGGAGCGTCTCTTCGGAACTCGGCGATTTCTCCCAAGGCAGCATCCCGGTGAACACCTCGAATGCGGTCACGCCCAAGGCGAACATGTCGAGGCGGTGGTCGGTCGTCGAGCGCTTGATGACTTCCGGCGCCAAGTAATCGACGGTGCCGGTGCGGTTGCCGGGCTGGCAGAACGGCGGCGTGTACGGCACGGTGAGGCCGAAGTCGATGAGCTTGACGACCCCCTCCGCAGAGACCATCACGTTGCGCGGGCAGAGGTCGCGGTGCAGATATTTCTGGGAGTGCAAGTAGTCGAGCGCGTCGCAGAGTTGCCCGACGAAATTGATCCGGTTGCCCTGCAATTGGTGGTGCTTGTTCTCGATGAGGTAGTTCAGCCCCAACCCTTCGATCCACTCCAGCACGAGGTACGGTTCGCCGATATTCGTCAGTCCGTGCTCGTAGGTCTTGGCTATGTTGTCGTGCCGGAGCCCCTCGCAGATTTCACCCTCGGGGGGTTTTTTCAAACCCTGCAGTTTGAACTTCTCCTCGAACTTCGCCGTCTTGGCCTTGTCGAGCACCTTGAGCGCGACGACGCGCCCGAGTTCGCGGTCGTAGGCTTTCCAAACCTTCGACATGCTGCCTTGGCCGGTGCGACCCTGCAGGTCGAACCGCTTGGCGATGGTCGTGACCTTGCGCTTCTTGGAGCCGTCGCCTTTGGCGAACATCTTTTTGAGGGCGTCGAGAAGACCCAAGATGCACTCTCCTTCGGGCCGCTCGGCCTATTGAATTTCGCAGTAATCGACGATGCGCGAGACTTCGGTGCGGATGTCCTTCCGCGAGACGATGCGATCCACGAACCCGTGCTGGAGCAGGAACTCGCTCGTTTGGAACCCGTCCGGGAGTTCGAGGCGGATCGTGTTTTTGATCGTGCGGGCGCCGGCGAAGCCGATCATCGCCTTCGGCTCGGCGATGGTGATATCGCCCTGGAAAGCCCAACTCGCGGCGACCCCGCCCATCGTCGGATTCGTGAGGATGCAGATGTAAAGCCCGCCCGCCAAGTGGTAGCGGGCCAGCGCGGCCGACACCTTCGCCATCTGCATCAGGGAAAGAATCCCTTCTTGCATCCGGGCGCCGCCGCCCGAACCGGAGACGAAGATCAGCGGGCGTTTGAGTTCGGTCGCCTTCTCGGCGGCGCGGGCGAGTTTCTCGCCGACGACGGCCCCCATGCTGCCGGCCATGAACGCGAAATCGGTGATTCCGAGCACCACGCCCCGGCCGCGGATGAAGCCGGTGCCGCAGACCGCCGCGTCGCCCAAGCCGGTCTTTTTCTGCTGATCGACGAGCCGCTTGGCGTAAGGCTGGCTGTCGATGAATCCGAGCGTATCGACCGACCGCAATTCCGCGTCCATCTCTTCGAAGCTATTTTCGTCGAGCAGTTGATTCAATCGATCGCGGGCGGAGACGTAGAAATGGTGATCGCATTCGGGGCAGACGTTGAGCCGGGCCTCGACTTCCTTGCGGAAAATCGTGGCTTTGCACTGCGGGCACCGGAGCCAAAGCCCTTCGGGAATGCCGCGTTTCGTCCGCTCCGCGATCGACATGGTACTCACCTCGGCACCTCTCACCGGTCGTCGATCTGGGCGAGCGATTGGAACGTCTTGCCTTCGACGTAGGCCAAGAACGCCCCGCCGCCCGTGGACACGTGCGTCATGCCCGCGTCGAACCCGAACTGCTCCACGGCCTCGGCCGTCTCGCCGCCGCCGACCACGGTCACGCCGGGGCACGCGGCCATCGCCGCCGCGATCCCTTTGGTGCCACCGCTGAACGGGGCTTGCTCGAACCAACCGACCGGCCCGTTCCAAATCACGGTACCCGCTTCGGCGATCTTCCGCGAATACAGGGCGAGCGTCTTCGGCCCGATGTCCACACCTTCGTACCCGGACTCGATATCGCCTTCGAACGCCTTCACCACCATGAGGTCGTCCGAGCGAGCCGCGAGATAATCGACGGGGAGCGTGATCTTCCCGCCAACGTGAGCGAGCAAGGGCTTGGCGGCTTCCAACTCCTCGGCTGCGACGCGGGTACTGCCGACGGCGACCCCCTGCGACTTGAGGAAAGTGTACGCCATCTTCCCGCCGATGAGCAAGTGATCGACCTTTTGAAGGAGGGCGTTGATGAAAGCGATCTTGTCCGAAACCTTGGCCCCGCCCATCACGGCGAGCACCGGGCGCTTCGGCGCGGTCATCAAACCTTCGATGATCTCGAGTTCCTTGGCGACGAGCAATCCGACGGCTCGGGGCTTCCCGGCGGCTTTGAGTGCCGCCGGCACGGCGACCATCGAGGCGTCTTTATCGTTGTGGCAGGTGCCGAAGGCGTCATTGACGTAGGCATCGCCCAAGGCGGCAATCGCCGAGGCGAAGGCCGGGTCGTTTTTCTGTTCGCGCGGATCGAAGCGGAGGTTTTCGAGCAGGATCACTTCGCCGGGTTGCAGCGCGGTAACCGCGGCGGTCACGCCGGGGCCGACGACCTCACTCCCGGCTTTGGCGACTGGCTTCCCGAGGAGTTCGCCGAGACGCGCGGCGACTTTATCCATGGTCAGATGGGCGCGTTCTTCGGGCGTCGCTTTGTCGGGGCGCCCGAGGTGGCTCATCGCCACGACGGAGGCGCCGGCTTTCCACAAAGCGCGGATCGTCGGCAGCGCGCCCTTGATCCGGCGGTCGTTCTTGACGGCGCCGGTTTTCTTGTCGAGCGGGACGTTGAAATCGACGCGGAGGAGGACGCGTTTCCCGGTGAGGTCGCCGAGATCCGCGAGTGTCTTTTTGGGCATGGGTAATCTGACAACCGGTAAGCGAGGAATCAGGCTGCTACGGTCGAAGGAACCGACCGTAGCTCGCTGATGTGCAGGATCGAGACGTTCGTGACTTGATCCGGTAGCAAGGGATCGCGGGGATCTATGATCCCCACGATAAGGAATCGGCGCGTGACCATGCACATCTCGGGATGATTCACGTCGAGGACAGCACCCGAGGATGTCACAATCCGGAATGGCACAAAGGGGATCTCCTTGAGTCGCACCGTAACATCGGACGCGTTGATCATCGGAATGCCTCCATGGGCTTATGCCCGCGAAATCATGTACTTCACCAAATCGACGCAGCGGTTGCTGTAGCCCCATTCGTTGTCGTACCACGAGATCAGCTTGAAGAACTTGCTGTTGAGTTCGATGCCGCTGCCGCCGTCGAAGATGCTGCTGTGGGCGTCGTGGATGAAGTCGCTGCTGACCACTTCGTCGGTCGTGTACGCGAGGATGCCCTTCATGTAGGTCTCGGACGCCTTCGTCATCGCCGCGCAGATGTCTTTGTAGCTCGTCTCCTTCACCGTCTTCACGGTGAGGTCCACGACGCTGACGGTCGGCGTCGGCACGCGGAAGCTCATTCCCGTCAATTTCCCCTTCACTTCGGGGATGGCGAGACCGACGGCGCGGGCCGCGCCGGTGCCGCTCGGGATGATGTTGATCGCCGCGCTGCGGCCACCTTTCCAGTCTTTCTTGCTGGCTCCGTCCACGGTCTTCTGCGTCGCGGTGTAGCTGTGGACGGTCGTCATCAGGCCTTCCTCGATGCCGAAACCTTCCTTCAAGAGGACGTGGACGACCGGGGCCAAGCAGTTCGTCGTACAACTCGCGTTGCTGATGATCGTGTGGGCTTTCGGGTCGTATTTCTCGTGGTTCACGCCCATGACCACGGTGATGTCTTCGCCTTTGGCCGGGGCCGAGATGATGACCTTCTTCGCCCCGGCTTTGATGTGCCCCATCGCCTTGTCGGCTTCGGTGAACAGGCCGGTGCTCTCGATGACGTACTCGACGCCCAGTTCGCCCCACGGCAGCGCCGCCGGGCCTTCCTTGACCGCGAGGCAGCGGATTTTGTGGCCGTTGACGATGAGGATGTCATCTTCCGCGACCGACGGGCTCGACTTCTCGCTGCTCACTTCGCCTTTGAACTTCCCTTGCGTCGAGTCGTACTTCAACAGGTAGGCGAGGTTGTCGGCCGGCACGAGGTCGTTGACCGCGACGACATCCAATTCTTTGCCGAGGTGGCCTTGTTCGACGAGGGCCCGGAACACCAGCCGGCCGATCCGCCCGAACCCGTTGATACCGATCTTGACCGCGGCCATCGTAATCTTGCCCCCGTGCGAACTCCCCGCGTCGCGGCCCGTGGCCGGTCCACAACCCGGCCCAACCGATAGCCGCCCCGTCGGGGCGTCGCTATGCAATAAGGTATGGTTCACCGCGCCTCTGTCGAGTGCGGCGGAGCGGCCGGAGTAGAATGGCGAGTCCCTCAGGAGATGCCCATGCCCATCACCGGAACCGTTCAGAATGGCCGCGTCGAATTCGACGAGCCGGTCACTTGGCCCGACGGCAGCAAGGTCACGCTGCAACTCGACGACGACGGAGTCTACGAGTACCCGCACCCGATGGCCCCTTACGACCGTGAGAAGGAAATCGAAGTCCTCAAAGAATCTGTCGAGGACATGAAGGCGGGGCGGGTGATGCCGGTTGAGGAAGCCATGCGGCGGATCTCAATTGAGCTGGGCCTGCCGGTCATCGTTCGAAAATGAGCACCCGCCAACTAGCGGTAACACGAAACGCATTTCAAGACCTCCGCGAAACCGCCGGGTGGTTGCAGGCGACGTATTCCAATCGCGCTGCATCCCAGTGGCAAGTCGCCATGTGGAACGCCTTCGACAAACTGCTCGACCACCCGGATCGGTACTCCGTCTGCGAAGAGATGTCGCTTCCCGGAGTCGATCTCCGGGAAGCGACTCGTCCGCCGCTATCGTGGCATTGTCTATCGCATCCTGTACAGTTTCGACGACGACACCGTCACGATCCACCGCGTTAGGAATGCTTCCCAGGATAGCCTGACCGAAGACGATTTCTAAAGCCGGCCGCGCACCTCATCGCTATTCCAACCGATACGATTCACCTTCCTAACTGCGCGAGTAACGACGATGTCGAAGACGATCAAGGTGGCGGTGACCGGGGCCGGCGGCAACGTTTCCTACGCGATGCTGGCCCGGCTGGCTTCCGGCGAAGTGTTCGGCCCAACCACGAAAGTGATCCTGCACCTGCTGGAAATACCCCGCAAACCGGATTGGACCCCGCCGAACCCGAGCGCCCGCCAGCCGATGGACATCGCCGAAGGCAACGCGATGGAGCTGCTGGACTGCGGGTTCCAAACGCTCGCAGATGTGAGCGTCACCGACGATGCGAACAAAGCTTTCGACGGGGTGAATTGGGCGCTGCTCGTCGGGGCCGCGCCGCGCGGGCCGGGGATGGAACGGAAGGACTTGCTCAGCTTGAACGGACGCATCTTCGTCGGCCAAGGCAAGGCGCTCGCGGCCAAGGCCGCGCCGGATGTCCGTATCCTCATCGTCGGCAACCCGTGCAATACGAACTGCCTCGTGGCGTACCACAACGGCAAAGCCATCCCGCAGGAACGCTGGCACGCCATGACCCGCCTCGACCACAACCGGGCCGTCTCCGCGCTCGCGGTGAAAGCGGGCGTGCTGAACGAAACCGTCACCTGCGCGACGATTTGGGGCAACCACTCGAACACCCAGTTCCCGGACTTCACCAACGCCAAGATCGGCGGCAAGCCCGCGACCGACGTCATTTCCGACCGGGCTTGGCTCGAAGGTACTTTCGTGCCGCAGTGCCAAAACCGCGGGGCGGCGATCATCAAAGCCCGCGGCCTCTCCTCGGCCCTCTCCGCGGCGAACGGGGCCATCGATCACGTCAAGACGTTCGTGACCGGCACGACCGCCGGCGATTGGACGAGCGCCGCCGTGGTGTCGCAGGGCGAGTACGGCATCCCGAAGGGATTGGTCTTCGGCTACCCGGTCACGGTGGACAAAGCGGCGAATTGGAAGATCGTCGAGGGTCTGAAGTTCGACCCGTTCGGCCAAGCCGCGTTCGACAAAACGTTGGCCGAACTGCTCGAAGAAAAAGAGACCGTGAAGGATCTGTTGCCGAGCTGAAAGCAACCCCGGCATCGTTTATGCTGATTTCTGTGCCCCCGTGCCGTGTCCGAGGTGATTCCATGGCGACTGCGAAAAACGTCCTCGGCACGCCCCTCAAAAGTTGCTCGACCAAGCCCCTCACGGGCTTCTACCGCAACGGTTGCTGCGATACGGGCGCCGACGACATCGGACTGCACCTCGTCTGCACTCAGGTGACGGCCGCGTTTCTGTCGCACCAGCGCCACATCGGTAACGACCTGAGCACCCCGATTCACGAATACGGTTTTCCGGGCCTCAAGCCCGGCGACCGCTGGTGCCTCTGCGTCACGCGCTGGAAACAATCGTTCGAAGCCGGCATCTTCGCCCCCGTCGTGCTCGAATCGACGCACATGTCCACGCTCGAGTTCGTCGACCTCGAAGATTTGAAACGCCACGCCGTCGCCGAATTGGTTTGACCCGCCCTCACACCGGATGATCGCAATGGAACTCGGCAACTCGTCCGAACGCGGCAGCGTCGAAGACCGGCGCGGGAGCAAGAAGCCCCTCGCCATCGGCGGTGGCATCGGCGCCATCGTGATCGCGCTGGTCGCGGGCTACTTCGGCATCGATCCCCAAATCGCCCAGCAGGTCGTCAATCAAGGCGGCGGTGGGGAAACCCGCGGCACTGGCAAAGAAGACGGCTACAAGGATTTCTCCGAGAAACTCCTCGGCAGCACGAACACCGTGTGGCGAGAGCAGTTCCAGAAGAACCAGTACCGCAACTTCCGCGGCGCCTACCAAGAACCGAAGATGGTGATCTTCTCCGACCGCGTCGATAGCGAAGGCTGCGGAGTGGCCCCTTCCGCGGTCGGCCCCTTTTACTGCCCCGCGAGCAAGAAAGTCTTCCTCGACCCGACCTTCTTCGACGAACTCGAATCCAAGCTCGGCGGTTCCAAAGCCGAGTTCTCGCAGGCGTACGTGATCGGCCACGAAGTCGGCCACCACGTTCAAAATCTACTTGGGTACGACGTCACGCCCGAGATGCAACGCCGCGACGGCAAAGACAACGCGGGCATCCGCCAAGAGTTGCAAGCCGACTACCTCGCCGGCGTTTGGGCGCACCACGCCAAGGACAAATTGAAGATCAACTCCGATGACATCGCCGCGGCGCTCAAGACGGCTCGTTCCATCGGCGACAACCGAATTCAAGAAAAGATGAAGGGCAAGTCTTGGCCCGAGTCGTTCAACCACGGCCGCGACGACCAGCGCTTGAAGTATTTCAAGCAGGGCTTCGACACCGGCGACGCCAGCGAACGCGCGCTGGATCGCTTCTTCGACCGGAACGTGAAGCCGCTGGATCTGTAACCCGGGCGGATTCGGATTCATTACACTGGACGGGGAGTCGTTGGGCGGTTCACGCGGTGAAGCTTTCGGATTGTCGCCATGACGTTCCTCAACGCCGCATTGCTCTTCGGCCTCGCGGCGGTCGCCATCCCGCCCATCGTCCACTTCTTCAACCGCCGCAAATTCGACGAAGTCGACTGGGCGGCGATGCAATTTCTCGACCTCGGCCAGAAGACCCGGCGGAAACTCTTCCTCGAACAATTCTTGCTGATGCTGTTGCGGGTCGCGCTGATCGCGCTCCTCGTACTTTCCTTTGCCTCCCCGCAACTCAACGGACGGTACCTCGGAACCCGGACCGCGACCCGCCCCCGGCACGTCATCCTCCTCAT
Source organism: Fimbriiglobus sp. (assembly GCA_031415915.1). Lineage (GTDB taxonomy): Bacteria > Planctomycetota > Planctomycetia > Gemmatales > Gemmataceae > JALHQU01. The sequence continues at coordinate 9,323 of JANOSQ010000741.1, forward strand.
CGACGGCTCCGGGAGTATGGCTTTCTCGCAGTCGGGAAAGCCCGATGCCGAAGCCGCAAAGTCGCTGGCGATCCGCGTCCTCGACCGCTTGTCCGCCGGCGACCGCGTCGCCATCTTCCAAGTGAACCGCCAAACCACGCCGATTGTCGGCACCTTCACGGCCGACCATTCTTTGGCGAAGGGGGCGCTCGAGTTGCTCGCCGCGCCGAGCGGATTCGCCGATTGGCCCCAAGCCATCCAAACCGCTTCGACCCTGCTCGATACGGTCGAATCCGCCCGGCACATCGTCGTCATCGGCGACAATCAACGCTCCGGCTGGGCCGATGAACACACCTCGGCGAAGTGGTCATTGCTCGCTAAACCGGGCCTGCCGCCAATCGCGGTGTTGAACTGCGCCCCCGACCGCCCCGCGAAGCCGCGGAATGCGAGCCTCGATCCACTCGCCACTTCACGCGGCGTCTCCCCGGCCGGTCGGGAGATCGAATTCCGCACGAAGTTGTTCCTCTCGGGCGGACTGCTCGCCGACGAGGTCGGCAAACTCCAATTGGAAGTCGACGGCCGACCGGTTGCGGAACTCCCCGCGACCGACGCGATCGCATTCCGCCAACCGTTTTCGGTCGGCTCGCACTTCGTGACGCTGAAGTTGCCCGCGGACGCGCTGAGTACCGATAATCGGCAGGACTTCGCCTTGGAGATACTTTCGACGATCCCGATGCTGATCGTCGACGGTTCCGATGCCGACGGCGCGGGAAGCGATTACCTCCGCGATGCGCTCGCCCCCGCGAAAGATCCCGCACCCGCGTTCGCCGTGCGAACCTTGCGGTTCAAAGATTGGTCCGGGGCATCGCTGACCCAAGACGTGAAAGGCTCCGGTACGCCGCCGCGCGTGCTCGTGCTGTCGAACGTCGAAAAACTCTCGGCGGATCAACAGGGGCAGATCGAACGCTTCCTCAACGGGGGCGGCTCGGTTCTCGTGGCGCTCGGTGACCGGTGCGATGCGGCCCAGTGGAACCGAGTCGCGTTCCGGGGCGGGCAAGGTTTCCTCCCGGCCCGGCTGATTGCACCGTTCGGCGACGAGTCCAATTCGGGAGAAGCGAAGACGCTCCACGTGGGCGGGTTCGCCCATCCGGCCCTCGACCTCTTCAAAGAGCCGCTGCCAGGCGGATTGCAAACCGCCTTGTTCCCCCGTTACTGGAAAGTCGATGTCGGCGCGGGTGTCAACGGCGCCACCGGCATCCCCATCGCCCAATTCAACAACCGCGATCCGTTCCTCGTCGAACGCGGCTTCGGCAAAGGGCGTGTACTCCTGGCGACGCACGCGCTCGATCGGTCGTGGCGGACGAACCTTCACCGCCTGCCCGACTTTGTCCGCCTCGCCCACGAGCTGCTCTATTATTTGGCCGGGGCACGGGGTGCCGAGCGAAACCTCGAACCGGGCCAACCGATCCTCTTCACCCCGCAACCCGAAGAACCGGCCGGCGCCGTGACGCTGCATTCGCCGAGCGGTTCCATCCGTTCGATCCCCTGCTCCGCTTGGCCGGCCGTGATCGATGGCACCGCCGCGACCGGGCCGTACCGCGTCGTGACGCCCGCCGGCCGGACGACTTATTTCTGCGTCCGCCCCGACCCGAGGGAATCGCTGCTCGAGCCTTGCACCCCCGAGGACCGCGAACGGGTGAGCGGTCTGGTGCCGCAGATTCGCCACCTCGGGGATCTCGACGACTGGAACTCGAGCGCCGAGGAGCAGCCCGTCGTCCGCGAGCTTTGGTGGCTGCTGCTCGCCGTCGCGGTTGCGTTTCTGGTCGTGGAAACGTGGTACACACGGAGCTTGGTGCGCCGCCGCGACAACTGATATGCTGATGGAATCCCACCTGCCCGAAGGAGCCGACCGATGCGATTGCTCACTGCCGCGGTGTCCCTTTCGTTCGGCCTGCTTCTGGCCATCGCCGACGATAAGAAACCGGAGCCGAACAACGAGCGGCTCGATCAGTTGGCACGGCTCAAGACGCGCTTCGACGACGAAATGGCCGACTTCAACAAGCGGCTCGCACGCGCCGATTCGGACGCCGACCGCCAAGGTATCCGAGTGGAGATGAAAGAGCTGGCGATCATTTCCTCGCAGAACGCCATCGACATCGTTAAGGAAGATCCCAAGGACGCGGC
>JANOSQ010000742.1:0-2576 GCA_031415915.1 Fimbriiglobus sp.
CCGCTTCGGGCTTCGACTGCGTGACGACCAACACGTCCGCCCCGGCGTTCCGGATTTCGTCGAGGCGTTCCCGCACCTGCACGAGGTGCGCCAGGCAGGAGATTCAACGCAAGTGGCGGAGGAAGATGAGCACCAGCGCTCCGGGAAACTCCGATAGGCGGACCGCGCTACCGTCGGGGCGTAAGAACGTCAGATCCGTCACACTGTCGCCGACATCGGGGCCGGGCATGACAAATCCTCTCGGTGTTGGTGAGCGATGTTGAGACGCGGATTCAACAACTCACGCGACCGGCACGGATTCGAAATCGGTAAGCTCCCGCGGACGGATCGCCGCCCGCAAAGCGTTGAACACCGCGGCGACATCGATGACTTCTTGAGTCACCGCGCCGGCCACGGGCGACAGCAAGCCGAAACTGGCAAGGGCCATCCCGATCACGCTCAACGCCATGCCGCCGATGGCGCTCTGGAGAGCAATTTGGCGCATACGCCGGCTGATGTGCATGAACTCGTCGACCTTTTCCAGCGAGCTGTCCAAGATCACGACGCCGGCGGATTCGCTGGTGATATCGCTGTTCTGCCCGATGGCGATGCCGACGGTCGCGGACATCAGCGCCGGGGCGTCGTTGATGCCGTCCCCCACGTACAGCGTCCGGGCCTTGAGCGTTTCCGCGCGGACGATGGTTACTTTCTCCTCCGGCGTCTTCTCGGCGTAAACCTCGCCGATGCCGATCCGCTCCGCGAGGTAGCGAACTTCGGACTCGCGATCCCCCGAAACGATCATGACCTTGCTGAAGTCGTGCCGGGGGTTCAAATGCTTGATGAAGGAGGCGCCTTCGACGCGGGGTTCGTCGCGGAACCGATATGCCGCCGCATAGCGGTCGTCGATCACCACGAAGCACTCGAGACCGCCGGCGTGGGCGGGGATGAGTTCGACACCGGGGACCGGGGCCTTGGCGAGCGCCCCGCGGCTGGTGATGCGCACGGTATGGCCGCCGACGGTGCCACGCATCCCTTGGCCGGGCGGCTCGCTGATCTCCGTCACTTCCTGGAGCGGTATGCCGGCTCGTTCGGCCGCCGCCAAGATCGCATGGGCGAGCGGATGTTTCGAGTAGCGCTCCAAACTCGCCACCAAGCCGAGGACGTGAGCCGCGTCGGTATCCGGGACGATGATCTGATCCGTGAGCCGGGGCCGGCCGTAGGTGAGCGTGCCCGTCTTGTCGAAGATCGCCGTGCGGCAGGTCGCGATTGTCTCCAGTACGGCCGGGTTCTTGACGATGATGCCGCGGCGGGCGCACAGCGAGATCGCGCCGATGATGGCGACGGGGATCGCGATCAGAAGCGGGCACGGCGTTGCCACAACGAGCACCGCCAGGAAGCGACTCGATTCCCCGCTGATGCCCCACGCGGCCAGCGCGATCAGCACCGCCAGCGGCGTGTAGAAGGCGCCGAGTTGGTCGCCCAGCCGCCGCATCCGCGGGCGGTTCTGCTCGGCGCTACGCATGACTTGCATGATCTTCGCGTAGCGCGAGTCGGCCGCCGGGCGGGTCGCGCGGATCGTCAGCGCGGCGTCGCCGTTGATCGCCCCGGAGATCACGTCCGAACCGGGCGTCTTGGACATTTTAAAGGGCTCGCCGGTCAGGAACGACTCGTCCATGACCCCACGGCCCTCGGTCACGGTGCCGTCCACGGGGCAGATCTCGTGGGGGAATAGGACCAGCGTGTCGCCGGGGGTCACGTCGCTCAAGGGCACATCCGCCATCCGCCCGTCCCGTCGGCGGTGGGCGAGCGAGGGCATCCGCCGCGCGAGCGCGCGGAGGACCGACGAGGCGCTGCGGACGGCGTAGCCCTCCACGGCTTCTCCCCCCGAGAGCATGAGGACGACGAGCGCGCCCGCCAGATATTCGCCCAAGACGACGGCGGTCACGATCGAGATGCCAGCCAGTAGGTCGGAGCCGAACTGGAGTTTCGCCAGCTTCGTCAGCAATCCATATAGGAGGGGAACCCCGCCGAACCCCAGAACGATCCACAGCGGGATCTGGTACGAGAATGGCTCGCAGCGCGCACCGAAGCGGAGGATCAGATGCAGCGCGATCCCCGCCAGCGCCACGCCGGCGATGACCACCCTGCTCCGGGCGACCCAGAAGTTCATCAGATTCGGCATGGCCCCTCCGGCGGCGCGACTTCCGGACCCACCCACGCCACGTGCGGCGGTCGCTGGCGCGTCCGGCCGACGAAATGGAAACAACCGGCGGCTAGACCGACGCCTTTCCGACGGGGCGTGCCCCCAGCGCCGCCGCGATCAGCAAGAACTCGTTGACGTTGTCCGCGGTCAGCAGGCCGACCAGGGCGCCGCGGTGCCTCACGGTGGCGGTCGTGCAGCATTCGGCCGCGAGCAGGCGGGCGAGGGCGGCGTCCAGCATTTCGTTCGCCTCCAGCGCGAGGAAATCCCTGCGCATGACCTCCCCCACCGGGGTGTCCGGCCCGCGTTGTTGCAGCGCGACCATCAGCTCGCGGCTGGGGAGGATGCCCAGGACGCGCGAATCTTCCACCACCGGGAAATCTTGTTGCGGGGTCGC
>JANOSQ010000743.1:0-6576 GCA_031415915.1 Fimbriiglobus sp.
GGCCCGAGGATCGTCGCATCGACCCACGGCGCTTTCGCGAAGTACGGGTCGTTCGCCGGCCACGCCTTCGCATTCGGGTGAATCCAAACTTGGACTTTTGACAACCCCGAGACGCCGACTTGGGCGTAGCCGGTCAGCGGAATTTGATCGTTCGCTTTGATCGCATCGGCGACATGCAGCGTCGCTGCAAACGTCTTCAGTGGGCTGTCGATGTCGTTGTTCTCGTCCGCGTAGGTATCGTTCGCATGGGGCAAATTGCTGAGCGTCACCGTCGTCAGCCACTTCACCGATTTGAACCCGTACCCTTCCGGCACCACGATCCGCACCGGCCCGCCGCGCTCGCTGTCGAGGAACTCACCGTTGAGTTTGTAGCAGAGAATCACCGGCGGCAGATCGTCCGGATCTTCGAGTACGCGGCCGACGGGGAGCGAACTGCGGAAGAGTTGTTTCGGATCGTCGTTGTGGTAGCCGTGGTAGAAGACGCGGCGGAGGTTCGCCTTCGGTTGCGTCAGCCAGACCACATCGCGCAGCGGCACGCCTTCCCAAATGCCCATGCCGAGGGGGCAACCGATGTTCAAGCAGGTCATCACCTTGGCGAAGCGGACCGCGCGCGTCTTGCCCAATTCGAGCAGCGCGGCGAAATCGAGGGCAGTGTCGTCTTTCTTCGTCAGCGGCTTGCCGAGGGTCGCGGGCTTCTCCGGATCGGCGATGACTTCGAGTTTCCACGTGTCGCGGTGCAAGCCCACTTCGCGTTTCTTCTCGGCGGACAACTTGTGGGGGAGCGGTGTGCCGCGGGACACATCTTGGAACTTCGATGGATCGGTGAAGTACGGCTCTAAGTTGGCGATAGCCCGCGTCAACCCCGGCGACGGTGCCGGGGAATAGGCTTGGACAGCCGGGAGCGATAGCGCCGCAGCACCGCCACCGAGGAAAGATCGCCGGGTGAATGCATCGGGGGTCATGGGTTCACTCGAAGAGATCCAAGAGCGGCGTCCCCGTGCTCAGCGGTTTCGTCAGCCCCTGCTTGGTGACTTTGGATTCGTACGGCACGCCGAGGGCATGGAAAATCGTCGCGCTCATGTCCTGCGGGCGGACGGGTTTGTCCTTCACGTAGGCGCCGATCTTGTCCGACTCACCGTAGACCATGCCGCCTTTGATGCCGCCGCCGGCCAAGATCGCGGGGTAGCAGAACGGCCAGTGTTGGCGACCGGGGTTCACGCCGGGGATGATCTTCGGCGTCCGGCCGAACTCTCCACCGACGACCACCAACGTGCTTTCCAACAGACCGCGATCCTTGAGGTCGGTGAGCAACGCCGAGAGGGCTTCGTCCAATCGCGGGAGGCAGAAGCCCATGCCGTAGGAACCGTCCCCGAAGGCGTTCCCCATCCCCATGTTGCTGCCGTGCATATCCCAACTCGAACTGGGCGGGCCCCCGAGTTTGTCCGTCGGCGACTTGCCGGTCCAACCGTTGACGGTGACGAAGCCGACGCCCGATTCGACGAGTCGGCGGGCGAGTAGCAGATTCTGCCCGAGTGGATGCCGGCCGTAGCGGTCGCGCAATTTCGGATCCTCGCGATCCACCTCGAAGGCTTTTCGCGGGCCGTCGGAGTTCGACAATTCGAAGCCGCGGCGTTGGAGATCCTGCCAATCCTGTTTGCTATCGCTGACCGTCGGATTCAAGCCATCGAGCAGATGCCGGCGGCTCGCCATCCGCTCGGGGGTTTCCTTCGAGAGCATCGCATCGGGCGCTTTGAAGCCGGGCATCGATGGGTTGTTCTCGGCCGTACCGACGAACAGCGGGGCGTATGGGGCGCCGAGGGAGCCGCCGGTGCCGATGTTGGGTGCGCAGAAGACGGGGTCACCGATGCACTTGATCAACCACACGTATGACGCCACGCTGCGCTCGCTCGGGCGCACCTTCGAGAGGATCGACCCGAGGTAGGGCGAATCTTGCGGGGCGTCCGCTTGGCCGCTGAGGCTGTTGTGCATCGCATCGAAGTGGTTGCTGATGTTGCCGGGGTGCGTCATCGAGCGAATGAGGCAGAAATCTTTCGTGAGTTTCGACAGTTTCGGGTGCAGCTCGCTGATGCGCATCCCCGGTACGGCGGAGGCGATGGGCTTGTACGGCCCGCGGATTTCGGCCGGGGCATCCGGTTTGAGGTCCCAACTATCGAGATGGCTCGGCCCGCCGCAGAGGAGGATGAAGATGCACGACTTGTTATTCGCCCGCTTCTCGCCGGTCCCCGCCAGCGGCACACTCGCCGTGACGATCCCGGGCACTCCCATACTGAGGGCACCGATGCCGCCGAGTTGTAGAAGCCGCCGACGGGAAAGTGTCGCGCTCATGTCTCAGTCCGGAAAGGGAAGGTGCTGGCGGGAGTGAAGAACAGTTTAGCAGACGGAGCCGCCCGGTGCAAATGGCTCGCGAATGACTCTCGCATTCGCAGTTATTCGCACAACTGCATGGCGTACGATGGAATCGGGTTGCCGTGGACAACTCCCGGACGTCGCTTCGGCGTGGTGCTTCCAGCGCCACAGATCCTTCGGCGTTGTCGGCGTCCCAGCGCATGCTGGAGATCACCTTGCCCTCCATCGATTGGCGCTGAGAGCGGAGCTGCTATGATGCCCGGATATCGCTGTTCAACCCCGGACGCGCCATGGCCGCACCCGCCCTGCTACCCGAACTCGATTTCGACACGGACACCGAAACCCGCCGGCAGCCCCCTTACGCCGTGATCCTGCACAACGATGACATCACGGGCATGGACTGGGTGATTCTGGTATTGCGTAAGGTCTTCGGGTACACGGTCGAGAAATGCTACGAGCTGATGTTGGACGCGCACGAGACGGGACGCAGCATCGTCTGGACGGGATCGCTGGAAGTCGCGGAGTTGAAGGCCGATCAAATGATCGGCTGCGGGGCCGACCCGAGCCAAATCGCCAGGGGGGCGGAGTCGCTGGGCGTCACGGTCGAAGCGATGGATTGAACTTCATTCCAAGTCGGAGCGCCGTACCAATCCGTGATCCGCCGCCCCTCGGGATAACTCGTAGACCCCCGGAGCACCCAGCGCTTCCCGCGGCGCCAATCGGCAGGCGCGTTGCTTCTCCACGGCTTTCGGAAACAGCGGCTTCACGCAATCGGAACAGCAGAGGAAGTAGGTCTTCAACTCGCGGGTCGGGCCGTCGCTCCACTCGGCGGCGATCTTGAATTCGGCCGGTTCCCGGCAATCCGGGCCACCGCATCGGACCGGATAAGTCGGCATCGGGGGCATGGTTCAACCGGAGACGGGGTACGGCGGGAGTTGGCCATCGATCTCGGCGAGCGCGTTCAGCGCGGCTTTGATTTCGGCGTCCTTCTTGTTGCGTCCCCAGACGGGTTCGTACTGCAAGCCGTCGATTTCGGCGGCGATCTTGAAGCACTTGTCGTGATCCGGCCCCTGTTCGTCCAAGATCACATATCGGGGGGTGCTGCCGAATTCGCGCTGGGCCACCTGCTGCAATTGCGACTTGGAATTGCTGGCGAGCGCTTCCTCGACCACCCGTTCGATCTCCGGTTCGATGAACTGCAAGATGAACGCCTTGGCCGCGTCGTACCCGCCGTCGAAGAAGATCGCCGCGACGAGGGCTTCGAAGACGTCGGCCAAGATGTTCGGGGGCATCTCCCCGTGCTGGAGCAGCCCCTTGCCGAGGAATAGGAATTCGCCGAGCTTCAACGCCCGGCTGAAATCGGCGCACGTCTTCCGGCTCACCACGACCGACTTCACCTTGGTGAGGTCGCCTTCTTGGTACTCGGGGAAGCGGAAATAGAGCTGCTCGCACGTCACGAGGCCGAGGACGCTGTCGCCCAAGAACTCCATGCGCTCGTTCGAGCCTTGCCGGCTGTTGGCGCCCGACGTGTGCGTGAGAGCGGCGCGCAGCAATTCGGGTCGGAGGAACCGGTAGCCGATCGTCTCTTGGCAACGTTCGAGGACGGTCTGTTCCCGGGTGGGCATCGTTCGGGCCGGGGCGGGCATGGCGAGCACGGGGTCGAATGGGGAGTATCGTTGTAACGTAATCCGCGTTCGCCGCTCCGTCAACGCGCCGATGCGCGACGGGGCGGTTCAACAACGGCCGTGGCCCGGTTGCAGGCCCGACCCACGAGGGTGGACGATCTCCCCGTCAGTCGCCGACCTCAATTTGTTCTTCGGCATCCTTGTCGGGCGGTCTTCATCCGGTGGAGCAAACCGTGATCGACTTGCTTCGACACGTGGGGCGACCTACTATCACTCTGCCTCTGCGGTGTTCGTAACGGGCGTTTGTCTGCGGTGAACCTACAAAACCGTCTTAGGGGCCTTCTCAAAACGGCCGCGGCCTGCAAGCCCATCCCGCCTCGCGAGAGGCGGACTGTAGTGGGATCCAGCAATCGGGCGTGAGGTCTCTTCTTCAATGGCGGGTTCCCGGAGGTTGTCCCGGACGGCACAGGTGGAGGCATTTTCTTTTTTTTCTCACATCGTTTTCTCACCGGTTCTTCGCACTCGCCCTACTCCGCGTCGCAGCAATAGTTTCCGTCGCGAGCGGGCCGAAAATACCCGCCCCACTTTTCCGGCCAATCGCTCTTGACGGACGCTTGGCGTATTCCAGCTTTCTGCGATAAACGCTGGTATTAGTGGAATAATCGGCACAAATCCACTGACACCCCGTTGTCGGTCGATTCCGCTTGCTAGATCGTGCGCGGTCGCTAATCTAGGCCGAGCGATAGACGCTTTCGATCCCGCATCGGAGTTGTTGGATGACCGACCCGATCCACCAAGATCGTTTCGACGAATCGATTTCGCACTCAACCCGCACCGTCCGGCCGTTCTGCCGGGGTGTTCTTTTCAGGTTCTCGATTGCTTCCCGTCCCCGGTAATGTCCGCACACCGCCGCCGCGGGTGATCGCACCCCGGATCGGCGTTTGATTCACCACGGTTTCTGGCCGACCGACCCCGAGCCGCGCACGGATGCACGGCGCGCATGGAATGCTGAACCCACCCATCGGCAACGCTTTCGCCGATTGGTGGTAAGGGGGTCGTGTCAACGAATGCCAGCCGTGGGGCCGACGCAAGGATGCCGTCGGCCGACCGGCCGCTTCATGGACGAAGCGGACCGGTCTTTTTTTATGCGCGGCCGCGACGCCCCTTCGTTTCTCCGAACCCGATCTCCTATCCTAACCTCGTTGTTCGAATCGCCGAGTCCGCGAGCGCGAGTTCCATGCCGACCGATTTTCTGACCTTGGCCCGCGAGCGCGTCGTCATCCTCGACGGCGGCATGGGCACCAGCCTCCACAAGTACCGACCGACCGACGCGGACTGGGGCTACGCGCCCAACGGGAAGTCGCTGCTGAACCTCTCCGATTCGCTCGTCTACACGCACCCGAACTGGATCCGCGAGATTCACCGCGGCTTCTTTGAAGCGGGTTGCGACGGCATCGAAACGAACACGTTCAACGCGACGCAGATCGTCCTCGACGAATTCGGGATGCTCGACCAACTCGAAGAAATCAACCGGCTCAACATCCGCATCGCCCGGGAAGTCGCGAACGAATTCACCACGACAGATCGTCCCCGTTTCGTCATCGGTTCCGTGGGGCCGGGAACGAAAATGCCATCGCTCACCGACCCTGCGATCTACGCCGACTTCGACAAACTCGCCGAGGCGTATCGCCGGCAACTCCAAATCATGATCGAGGAGCGAGTCGACGCGATCCTGATCGAAACTTGCTTCGACGTGCTGCAAGCCAAGTGCGTCGCGATCACCGCCATCGAGGAGATGAAGCGCGCCGGCATCCGCATCCCGCTGATGGTGCAGCTCACGATCATCGATGCGAACAAAAAAATGCTGCCGGGGACAGACATCCCGGCGGCGCTCGTCGCGCTCGATCCACTCGACGAGATCGACGTGATCGGGATGAACTGCGGCGTCGGCCCGGACTTGATGCTCGACGATGTCCGCCATCTCAGCCGGCACTGCAACAAGCTCCTCAGCGTGCTGCCGAACGCCGGGCTACCGGAAACCCGCGGCGACGAAACGTATTTCCCACTCGACCCCGAAGGCTTGGCCGACTGGCACGAGCGGTTCGTCACCGAGTTCGGCGTCAACATCGTCGGCGGCTGCTGCGGTACGACGAAAGAGCACCTCGCCGCCGTGACCGAGCGACTTACCGGAAAGAAGCGTGCCACGCGAGTTCCGACGCGGCTCGCCTGCGTGTCGAGTTTGCAGAGCGCCCAAGATTTGTACGTCGATCAAAAGCCCCTCCTCGTCGGCGAACGCACCAACACCAACGGCTCGCGGAAGTTTAAGCAGCTCCTCGAGAAAGACGACTGGCACGGCCTCGTCGAGATGGCCAAGGAGCAAGAGCGCGAAGGCGTCCACATCCTCGACGTCTGCGTCGATTACGTCGGCCGCGACGGCGTCCGCGACATCAAAGAAGTCGTCAAGCGCTACAACGAAGTCGTCACCGTCCCGCTGATGCTCGACAGCACCGAGTTGCCGGAGATCGAAGCGGCGCTGAAGCTGTGCAGCGGTAAGACAATCATCAACTCGATCAACCTCGAAGAC
>JANOSQ010000744.1:0-1552 GCA_031415915.1 Fimbriiglobus sp.
TCCCGCGCCAAGAGCTTGCCCGATCAACGAAGCGGCGGCGATGCCGAAGGCTTCGGCGGGGAGATACGACAGCGCCTCGATACGGACTCCGACGAAGTGCGCCGCGAAGGCGGCACCATCAAACGCACCGGCCGACAACCGTGAGATGACCATCAGAAACGCAAAGTGACCGCTCACCTTGGCGATCCCCGCGAGCGCCGCCGGTCCACCGACGCGCGTGATGCGGCGGGTCGTCGCCGAGTCGAAACCGAATTCACTGAGACGCAGATGCAGTTTGGATCGCCCCGAGAACAGCAGGACCGCCATCAAGCAGGCCCCGCAAATTTGAGCGATCACGGTGCCGGTCACGATGCCGGTGACACCCATCTCGGGAAACGGTCCCCAGCCCCACATGCAGGCCGAGGCGACGAGCACATTGACCACGTTGGTGAAGGTCAGCACGAGCAGCGGCGTCCGCAAGTCGCCCGAGCCGCGCAGGGAACAGGCCGCGATCTGCGTGAACGCCGCGAAGAACTGCGACCACGCATCGAACCGCAGGTACTCGACCGCGATCCGATGTTGCTCGCCATCCATCCGCATCAGCAACGCGAAGGGACTCGCCAACTCACGCAGCAGACAGAACACGATCGCTCCCACGAAGAACGACAACGTGAGCGCACGCGCCGTCACGCGACGCGCCTCGTCAAAGTCGCCCGCTCCCCAATGACGAGCCACGATCGCGTTGGCTCCCACCCCGACGACCCCGAAGATCACCGAGCCAAGCCACGACACATACGCCGCCAAGCCAATGGCCGATGTTTCCACCTTGCCCAACTGACCCGACAGCAGCGTGTCGAAGAACCCGATGCCGAAGATCAGGAGTTGCTCGGCCAGCACCGGAAGGACCAACAAGTACAAGTCACGTCGCAGATGGTCGGTCTTGGGAGTCAATTCCATGGAGGGTGGGGCGGCGATCATAGAGGGGTGAACTTCGGCGGGAGATTCGTGAACGAATGTCACTGTTGTTCGTCAGAAGTTCACTGGTGTCTGTCAGTAGAGACTTTTTGATGGATCGAAGCTGACTTTTGTCCGACCGAAGACGAATGTTTGATGTCCGAAGTCACCAGTTCGATGTCCGAAGTCATATTTTGTGTGTCCAAAGCAGCTTTTCTCACGCCCCAGTGAGGTTAGGTCCAATAAAAGTCAGCTTCGCTCACAGGAATGTTGCCTTCGCTCGTGGAAACAGTGGCTTCGCTCGGTGAAATGTTGTCTCCGCTCACGAGAACAGTGGCTGCGCTCTCAGGAATGTTAGCTTCGCTCGCGGAAAAGTGGATTCCGGATCGCCCCACTCATTCCAATAGCAAGATCGCTTGACCGAATGCCGCGACGGTTTGATCAAGATCCGCTTCCGTGTGAGCGACCGAGGTCATACCGCTCCAGCCGAACCAATCGACTCCGCCAAGGAGTAGCGCGCAGCGGAAGGCATGTTTCAGCGCGGCGGGTTGGTCGGTATCGAGCATTCGGTAGTCGCCGTGATGCGGGATGAAGTCGTCGCCGGTGGGACGCGGGCCAC
>JANOSQ010000745.1:0-2323 GCA_031415915.1 Fimbriiglobus sp.
TCTGCTGCGATTCAAAGGCGGAGCGCGGGGTTCGTTCACGGTGTCGCAGGTCGCGGCCGGTCGGAAGAACGCTCTCCGGTTCGACATCGCCGGCGAGAGTTGCTCCTTCGGCTGGAACAGCGAAGAGCCGAACGGATTGCAGATCGGCTACCGCGACCGGCCCAACAAACTGCTGACACGCGACCCGAGCCTATTGGCCCCCGGAGTTCGGCCGTATGCCAACTACCCCGGCGGCCACGCCGAGGGGTTCCCGGATACCTTCAAGCAGCTCTACCGGGCGATCTACGCCGATGTGGAACGCGCCCTAACCGGACAACCGCGCGACCCCGAACCGCTCTACGCGAGTTTCGCCGACGGCCACCGGGAAGTGCAACTGTGCGAAGCGATCCTCCTCAGCCACGCCACCGAGCGCTGGGTCGGGGTCTGATTCCTCCACCGCTTCCGTTGGCCCCGCCGCGTCCGCGCTGCTAGAATCGCTCTATGGCCATGACACTCGGGCAACTGCAGGATCGCATCCGCGAACTCTACGGGGCCAAGGACGCGGCCCGAGGGATCGAAGGCACCTTCATGTGGTTTATGGAGGAAGTCGGCGAACTCTCCGCGGCCCTGCGGGGCGGCGACCGCGAGGAGACGACCCTCGAATTCGCCGACGTGCTGGCCTGGCTCGTGACGCTGGCCAATTGCCGGGGGATCGACCTCGCGGAAGCCATCGAGCGTAAATACGGGATGGGTTGCCCCGGGTGCGGCGGGATGCCGTGCGTCTGCGGTCTGACGAACAAGCCGTAAGCAGAAACGATCAACAAGAATTTCACCGCAGAGAAGGATGAGAACGCAGAGCAAGAAATCGAATACAGTCCAGAGTTCCACCTCCTTGGCTGATCTCTGCGTTCTCTTCTTTCTCGGCGGTGAAATTCTTGTTGGCTCTCCGTGGCGAATGCTTCAGTCGATTCGAGGTTCGCATGCAAGTGTCGCCGCTTCGCCTCGGGTTCGCCTTCGCCCTCGCGGCGTTGCTCGCTTCCCCCGCCGCCGCGCAGTTCGCCAAGCCCAAAGTCAAAATCGTCGATGCCAAGGTCGGCCTGCCCGCGTCCAAATTCACCAACGAGCGCGACGAAGGCGGCGCCGCGGCCCGCGTCTGCAAGACCGGCCTCTGGGCGCCGGTGTCGTTCCGCCTCGAAATCCTCGGCGAGACCGACAAGCCGCTGCAAGTCGAAATGACCGCCTACGACAGCGACGAAGCGAAGACCATCACGCGTTGGCCCATCGGTTCGCCCGTGTTGAACGACGCCCCCACCGGCGCCGAGGACAAGTTCCGCCCCAAGGGCAGCTTCGTCGAACCAGGGGAATTCCTCGCCAAGAACGGCACCCCGCTCGTGAGGCCGGGCGGCATCGGCGGCAAAATCACCCTGCAAATCCTCACCAACGAACCCGACTCCAGCCCATCGGCGGTGTCCGAGTCCGTGGTCTTGGAAAACGTCCGCGTCCGGGACACGTCCATTTACGTCATCCTCTCGCTCGGTTCCAAACTCGGCGGCTTCGATCTGCCCGTGCTCGCCAACGAGCCGCAACGCGCCGACCGATTGCTGCGGAACGGCCGCATCGAAACGACCGCGTTCTCCAGCGTCGAGGAACTCCCCGATCAGTGGTTCGGCTACGAGACCGCCGACCTCATCGTCCTCGCCACCGGCGGCGCCAGCGACGAGTTCCTCACCAAGCTCTTCCAAGACGACTTCTACAAACCGAAACGGGACGCCCTGCGCGAGTACGTCGCCCGCGGCGGCCGGCTCGTCATCAGCGTCGGCGGCAAGCTCGACGTGCTGAACACGATCCCGTTCAAAGCCTTCCTGCCCCTGACCGCGACGCCCGAACGGGTCGATCAACTGCCGTTGAACTTCACCTTGCGCAACAGCGGCATCGAGACGGAGTTGAAGAACCCGACGCGGATCCCCAAGGACGCCGACGGGAACCCGCTCAAAGACAAAGACGGAAAAGCGATCCCGGCACCCCCGCCCGATTCGTTCCGCGTCGCGCGGTTGCGGCCGAAGGCGGGAACCGCCGTGCCCTACTCGCTCGTCCCAGAGATGGCCAAGAACCCCCGCGCGGCCTTCGAAGGCAACGCCCTCCCGCTGGTCGTCCAAGTGCCCCTCGGCCTCGGGCGCATCACCGTCGTCGCCTTCGACCTCGACGCGTCCCCCTTCCGCGACAACGACAAACGCCCGGAATTTTGGGACTGGCTCATCCGCAACGCCGGTTCCGAGAAGTCGGCCCTCGCCCAAGACAAGTACGACCCCAACAACTTGGCCCCCGGCGTCAACCCGGTCGCCTC
>JANOSQ010000746.1:0-2180 GCA_031415915.1 Fimbriiglobus sp.
CGGACTGGCGAGGCCGAAGCGCTTCGAGAGGAAATTGTTGTTGGCGACCGCGTATTTGCGCTTGTAGGTGTCCCACACGACGGCGGGGCCTTTGTCCTTGATCTTCGTCGCGTCGAGACAGACCACCCGACCGATGGGCCCACCCTGCGGGTTCTCATCGCCGTGGGCGACGTAGACTTTGCCGTCGGCCGAGACGACCGGCGACGGGTTTACGACCTTCGCTCCGAAGACGTGGCTCCAGACGCGCTCGCCGGTGCGGACCTTCAATGCGTGCACGGCCCCGTCGGCGGCGCCCGAGATGAATAAGCGCTGGCCGTTGATGACCGCGACCACCGGGTTCGAGTAATACGTTCCCTTGAAGGCGAGCTTCAATTCTTCCGACGGCGACGACCACCAGACGACATCGCCGGTTTTGCCGTCCACGGCGAGGAAGCGGTTGGCCCCGCGGGCTTGGTCGCCCCACGAACCGTTGACGATGCCGACGATGACGAGGCCACTGTCGAAGATCGGCGAGGCGATGCGACCGCCGTAGCCCGTGACCCGGCCGAACTCTTCGGTCAATTGGCGCTTCCAGACGAGCTTGCCGTCCTTCGCATTCAGGCAGACGAGTTCCCCGGCCGTGGTCTGGGCGAAGATCGTACCCGCGGCGGGGTCGGCTGTGAGCGAAGTCCACCCGAGCCTGCTGGAGGTGATGTCGGTGAGGTAGACGCTGAACGGCGTTTCCCAGACGAGCTTGCCGGTGTCGGCTTCGAGGCATTGGATCCGTTCGACTTCGCTGATCTTGGCCGTGTCGGCCCCGTTGATGACGAACATTTTCCCGCCCATGACGAGCGGGGCGGAACGGCCACCGAAGGGCTGTTTCCAAATGAGATTCCCCTTGCCGACGGCGGCGAGGTCGAACCCGTCGGGCAGGCCGGACTCCTTGGATTCACCGGTCTGTTCCGGGCCGCGCCAGTGGATCCAATCGGCGGCGGACGCCGGGGCCAGCGTGAGCATCCCGAGCAGCAGTGCGAAGCAACGCGAGCGCGGCATGGAGTTCTCCAAAGTGGGTGGGGCGGGGTCGATGCATCTCGTTATACCGATTTTCTCACGCGGATCACCCGCCGGGATTTCAGCTCGAATCGGGGCAAGCTGCCCGGCGGCACGGCCACGACTTCGGCCCGAAACAACAGGTCATCGCGGATCGCGCGGGCCACATCCCCGATCAATCGCTTGCCGTCGGCGGCGTCGGCGGGTTCGATTTCGATGGTCAAATCCGAGAGCGCTTCCGACTGATCGACGACGATGCGGAACTCGACCACGTCGCGGAAGCGGCGGATGACGGCTTCGATGGCGGTGGGGTACACGTTGTTCCCGCGGATGTGGATCATGTCGTCGGCGCGGCTGAGGATGCCGCCGACGATGTGGCGATCCGCGCTCAAGTTCACGAGGTCGCCGGTGCGGTAGCGGATGAGCGGGGAGCCGACGCGGCCCAAGTTCGTGAGTACGAGTTCGCCGGAGTGACTCGGCCGATCCGTCTCGGGATCGAGCACTTCGGCGACGAATTCGGATTCGAGAATGCGCATCTCGTTGGGGCGATCCTCGGTTTCGAACGCGACCGGGCCGACTTCGGTGAGGCCGTAATGATCGTAGACGCGGGCGCCCCAGGCCTGCGCGATCCGCTCCCGCGTCGCGGGGATGCTGCCGCCCGGTTCCCCGGCCACAACCAACGCGCGGACACCGAGGGATGGCAAGTCGATCTTCTCCGACTCCGCGACTTCCGCGAGGTGCAGGGCGTACGTCGGCGTGCAGCAGATGACCGTCGCCCGGTGTTCGACCATGGCGCGGAGTCGGGCGGTCGTCGGCATCCCGCCGCCGGAGATAGCGAAGTGCCCCGCTCGCGCCACGGCTTCGAACGCCGCCCAAAACCCGAGGAACGGCCCGAACGAGAAGGGGAAGAAGACGCGGTCGTCGCGCGTCAGCCCGACGCAATCGCGGAAGCCGAGCCACCAACAATCGAGGATCCAGTTCCAACTCGCGGGGGTGTCGAGCCAACGCAGCGGCCGACCGGTCGTCGTGCCGGACGTTTGATGCACGCGGGAGTAGTCGCGCAACGGCAGCAGGAGGTTCGTGCCGTAGGGCGGGTTCGCCGCTTGGTCGGCCGCGATCTCGGCTTTGGTCGTGAAGGGGAGCGCGGTGAA
>JANOSQ010000747.1:0-4179 GCA_031415915.1 Fimbriiglobus sp.
CACATGTTGACTGTGCTCGCACTCGTCGCTGTGTTTACAGATGGCCGTCAGGGCGTCGGTCAATTTCGCGTGGCTGGCCCGGAGTTCGGCGGTCTGTTCGTCCATGAAATCGTCGACGCGCGTGCAGATACGAAAAACGGCCAATTCCGGCGAGGGATAATCAAGGTCGCGGATAATCTTCTGCGCCATTTTTGAATGGTCATCGTCTCTCCTCGTTGGGTGGGGTTATAGTGTGAAATGGTCGTAGGATTCGGCTTCCTCAGCCGTCACTTCCTTCCAGCCGATTTCGTCAAGGTCATCGAGGGCCGTTTCGCCGAACTCCCAATCGTGTTCATCGATCTTCAAGGCTGACGACTTTGCTTTGTCGCCGATAGCGGCAATGGCCACATCCCAATCGAACTTGCCGTTTTTGAAGAGATGGGCGAGCGCAGGGTCGGCGTCGTCAACAACTCCGAAGACAACTGAACTGACCAAGCGAGTTACTTCAATCTGAATTCCACGTTTCATCGCACTCTCCATTAAACAGGGTGAAGCGGGACAGTTCGGCCACGTTCGCCGTCCACTTGGCCGTCCATCATGTGTTATGCCCATCGTTTCTGCTCAAGTATCCAGTCCGTAAAACTGATCGTAACGCCTTCATGTCCTCGTCGATAATCCCCGCCATCAGCGATGTGAAAGAGGGGGAACCACATCACTTCTCCGTCGTGTTCGACCTCGATCGCCTTTTCGGTGTCGCGGAGGACACTGCAGTTCTCGATGTGGGTGTAGGGACTGGCGCCCATTGTTATGCTCCTTCACCACAGGGAAGCGGAAGGGACTTTGACCGGGGGACATTTGGTGATACTTCGTAGGCAACATCATTCTCAGCCGTCGCCTCTGCCATGCCGCGGTAGTATTCTTCTTCGGTCATTTGGTCTTCGGGCGTGTCTTCAGGCATGTAATTCTCGGTGTAGGACTTTTCCTGATGTGAGCGAAGCTCACTAGAAGGGCACATCCAACAGATTGTAATCCAAAAACGTCACGATCATGGTGTTCTCCGCACCTGGGTCGCAGGTCACCCAAGTGTTGATTCTTGGATAGATCGTGTCGTTGCAACGACAGTTGACAACGACCTTGTCGGGCGAACCTCCGACTTGTCTTGGTTTGAAACCGAAATTCTCGAAGATGTCGAATTGGTCGTGCTGCTCTTGGGTGAGGAACAATCCGTAAGCTTCGCTTTCGAGCTTGAGTTCGGCTGCTTCGCGATCAAAGTGTTGGCTCATCCGTTCGGCCTCATCGGATTCGTAGGCCAACTCACACATGTAATCGTTGAGTTCTACCGGAGTGTAGTCGGAAATCGATTTGTATGCGGACATTCGTTCTTCAAGTTTAGTGATAAGCGTCAATCACCTCTTCAGAGGCATAAAACCAAGTTTGGACATAGCAGCTATCCACGACGAGACCTCGGGGTCATTGATTAGATCTTGTAGTGCGATCTTGTCAAAGTCATGGCCGTTGGGCGACATCATTTCGTCTGCGTGAACTATCGCAGAGCCAATCTTGATTAATAGAGTCGCCGAGGGTTTTAAGGCATCATTAGAGACATTGCGGAGCTGCACTCTAAATTCATCAACTGTCATTTGGAATTTTCCGTGGATAGTGGATGAGCAGGAAAGGTATAGCCTGAGTCAATGACATTGTTTCGTTCGTCTCGAAGCGATTCTTCCAACATTTCGGCTCTTTCGTCGTTGGTCATCCCGTCCCACTCTTCGCGGTCAAATTCCCATTCGCCCGAGTAGTCGCATCCCGAGAACCCAGTTTGAATGAACCATGGCACAATGACGCTCTCCATATCACATCCCCCTTTCCTGCTCACTCCGAACAGCTTCAAACCACCCTATCGTCTCCCTCAAGCCCGTTCGAAAGTCGGTTGGTGCCGAGAACCAAAACTTCGCTTGAGCCTTCGACGAATCCAACAATCGCGTTTTGTGGTGTCCCAGTGGATTTTCCCGGAGTAGTTGCACAGGTCGCAGATTAACTCGGCAAGGTCCTTGATGGTGATTTCCATCCCACTGCCGAGGTTGATGGGCTCGCCCTCGTCGTAGGACTCCGTCGCCTGAGCAATGCCCTCGGCAGCATCCCTCACAAAGAGGAACTCGCGAGAAGCAAACCCAGTGCCCCAAGCTTCAATAAAGCGTTGGCGTTTCTCGCGAGCCGAAAGCACTTTTCGAATGATGGCGGGGATGACGTGGCTGCTCGCCGGATCAAAGTTGTCACCCGGCCCATACATATTCACGGGGAGCAGAGTGATGGCGTCGGATGCCGCCAGCCAGGACTGCAAGGGTGGATGACAACCTCTGGTTTGTGATTTTCGAAGTACAACTTCGTTTGTTGTTGATTCGTGAAATCCCAATACTTCTTCCTTGGAGCGTCAATTTCATAGGGTGCTCTATCAAGGATTCTTCGACAAAGATGTTTGCCCAAAAAGCCATTGCCGCCTGTGATGAGAACGCGTTAGCCCGCAATCATGACGCACACCTCGGGCAGCAATTTGGGATGCGGGACCTCTGGGTTTGAAAGATGTGGCTGCACACAACGCACAGCCATTTATGGACACCTCGTTTTGTACCCAAGATTAAGTATTTCATCAAACCCTCGAGTTTGGAGTAGCAATAACGACACCACCCTCCGCGGCCGTGTTCGTGAGACTGATAGTTTGAGAGGCCGGAGTGATGTCGATTGCCGACAGGAGCGACCGAATCATCTCGATCGCCGCCAGTCGATTTTCCCCACTGACCATCAACGTGGCACTCCAAGGGCCGTCTCCGACGGCCTGCGAATCATTCATTTTCGTAGCTCTCAGTTATGAATTTCCGCGAGCCACTTCTGCATCTTCGGAAGGGTGTCGATCCACCCCTTACCAACGCGCTCTTCGACGAAATGGGCGAACAACAGAAGGATGGAATCGTTCATTGCCCGAATCGCCCGCACGCGGTCCTCGAGCTTGGCCCGCGCTTGGGGGATGTCATCTGCCGGCCGCGACAACTTCGCGCTGCCCACACCCAACGTATCCGCATGGAGCATAAACTCGAACTGCTCGCCGTCGTGGACGAGCGTGAGCCCGACTTTGCGCGGGAGCTTGCCGGACTTCACCGCACGCTTGGCTTCGGGCAGACGACTTGGCCCCTCGTTCTTAATCGTGTTCGTCCCCGTTTCTCCCCGCGGACAAGCCAGCGTCATCGAACGCGCCAACATGAAAGTGACCGCCCGACCCCCGGAAGCCTCGACCGTATCCGAGACATTGTCGGTGTACCACCAGAGCCAGAGTAGGAATTCGTTGCCCAGGAAGTCCCGGCTGGTGTCGTCGGGAATCCAAGCCACGTCACCGGCCGAAACCCCAGGAATGAAGGCGGAAGAGCGAGAGTCATCCACGGCCTGCGACCGCACCGTAGCGAGCTCGAATGCCCTCTTTCCTGCTAACACTGGCTCCAGACCATAACCAAAAGTTTGCTGGAACAGACTGACAAGTCGGTCGACGTGGGTCAACGAGGTTACGCCGAACAACACTTCGTTCGTGATGGCATCCCACATCAACGGAACGAGTTTCCAGTCCCGCCTCGGTAATTCCTGCAAACGCACCTGCACGCCGCCACCCGTTCTACCCCCCTTTTGCGCCGGTCAGTTACCTACGGTGTCGCCACTGCCCGCCAGCGCCTTCCTCAGCGGACACTCTTCCCCGACTAGCTCGCCCCTTCGATACCGGGCCAGCAATTCCTTCGACCGCTGGGCGAGCAAGCGGCGAACTTCCCGCCGCTTGCCCTTCACCCGTGGGATTACCAGCGAATCGTATCCGGTCGTTTGGTGGCGCATCCAGGCGATGACTGCGGCTTCAGACCTCTGTTCGACCGGGATGCGTTTGGTCCTGGCGACAGTGCCGCTCCCGACCGGCGTGGCGTGATCTGTCACTGCACGGGCCAGCCGGTCGGAGAGATCGGCATGTGCGGGATCGAAGGCGAGGAACCCCACGACCGCACCGTGAAAGTCTTCGACGTATTCGACCTGGGCCTTCTCACGGCGTCGGGCGTCGGCGACCTTCTTCTTGGCAAACCCCTCGGTAGAGCGCTCGGCTTCGAGATCGGCACGAATTCGCTCGATGGTCGCCGCCGATGCCCAAATTCCCCTTGAAAACACCTTCCGGCC
>JANOSQ010000748.1:0-1910 GCA_031415915.1 Fimbriiglobus sp.
GATCTGCACCCAGCGGGCGCTATCGCCGCTGTCGCAGTTGTTGTCATAGGTGAAGAGGTTGCCGAAGTCGTCGAAGGCGAGTTCCTGCGGGTTGCGCAAGCCCGTGTGGACGATCTCCATGTTCTTACCGTCGGGATCGCACCGCAGCACGCAGCCTTCGTCGGGCAGGAAAAGCTTCTTCTTGTCGATGGTGACGACGTTCAAGCCGCGATCGCCGATGCTGAAGTAGAGTTTGCCGTCGGGCCCCATGCGCAGGCCGTGGAGGTCGTGGCCGAGGAACTGCGCCCGCACGCCGAAGCCGGTGGCGAGGCTCGTCTTCACATCGGCGACGCCGGTGTTCTTGGTGTCCTTGAGTAAGTAAAGATCGGGGATGTTCGTGAGGTAGACGCCGCCCTTGCGCGCCAGCAGCCCGGCGGCGAGACCGTCCTTCAACTTGTTGAATCCTTTGGCGAACACCGTCGATTTGTCCGCGACTTTGCTGCCTGTGCTGTCCCAGACCATGCGGACTTGGTCGTCGAAGTCCTCGTAGTTCTTGTCCTTCGCACCGAATTTGTGCTTCTCGTACATCTTCAACCGGTCTTCGACGCTGCGCGAGCCGATGTCTTCGTCGAGCCAGTACATGTGCCCGCGGGTATCGGGGACGCCGTGTTCGAAGCGCGTCGTCTCGGCGACGTAGGCCCGGCCTTGGCCGTCGAAGCAGAAGGCGACCGGATTGGCCATGAGCGGCTCGGCGGCCCACACGGTCGGCTTCAACCCGCCGGCGACGACGGCGCGCTTGGCGGCGCCGTCGGCGTCCGGGTTGTCCTTGGCGGGTTGGGCGTCCGGGTTCGTCGGCGGCACGGCGGAGCCGGGCAGTACGGTGAGGGCGAGCAGCAAGCCGAGCAGAGAAACGCCGGCGAAGAACCGAAGGTGCATGGAAACTCCAACGGGAGAAAGGCGGTGGGAGAGTGTAGTTTATCAGGGGAGCAAATCGGCGACGCGGATCGAGGCGGACGGCATCGCGAGCGGAGCGACGGAAGCGGTTTCCGCGAAGGTCAGTTGCGTGAGATAGCCCGCGGCATCGGGATCGCGGAACACGAGCAAGCGGCGACTTTCGAGGTCGAGGACCCAATAATCCGGCGTGCCGGCCGCGGCGTAGATTTCGGCTTTCTTGGTGGTGTCGTACCGCAGCAAAGAATCGGCGACTTCGACCACGAGCAACGCCGAGGTCGGCATTTTCTTGTAGGTTTTCGGCCCCCCGGGGACGACGCACAAATCGGGTTCGGGGTCGTTGTTGCCTTGGCGGAGTGGGCCCTGCACACGGATGTAGAACCCGGTGCCGAAGATCTTTTGCAGCTCGTGGAGCATCAACGATATCCCGGACATGTGCGGTTCGTACATCGCGGCCATCTGGATCAGCTCCCCGTCGATGAACATCGTCCGAAGACCATCGAGTGCCCCGCTGGCGATCATTTGCTCGTATTGATCCCAGCGGAAACGCGGCGGAGTCGGCATGAACTCCGGGACGCTCAGAATCGGTTCGGCGACGGCGGGCATGGCATTCCTCAACTTCCCGGACGAGGCGGCGGGGACAGTGTACTTTACCAATCCGAGCGGGATAGCGGAAGCTCCGTGAGTCAGGCGATGTGCAGCAGCCGGCAGGTTTCTTGGTATCCCGGTTCGAGGGGCAGTAGAACGCTGAGCTCCGGGGTCAACCAAATCGGGAGCGTCGGGAGCGTTTCGCCCACGGCCATGGGGTAGAACCACGCGTCGACCAAGGTCTTCCGCTTCGGGTGCTTGCGCGAACGGAGCGTGACGGAGTAGAGCGACGGCGGCGTCGGCGCCAGTTTCGGATCGGTGCGACCGAGGAACTCCAGCAATTCGACGTAGAGATTCGCTTGGCGGATCGAAACCAAGTCGATGATCGAAAC
>JANOSQ010000749.1:0-8519 GCA_031415915.1 Fimbriiglobus sp.
CCCGAATTCTTCGACTGGCTCGACGCGGATACCCACCGCATCGGTGCGCTCTACGACGCACGCAACGGCAACGATACCTTCATTCGCGGATTGGCGGAGGACGTGGCCCCAACCATGGCGATGAAACCGCACCCGTTCCGAAAGTCGGCCGTGCAGAAATCGTGACCGAGTTGCCACCGGCTCCCATCGCCGGACTCACTTTCGGTTCGCCGGTCGAAACGGCGCGGGCCGCGCTGCATGCCTTCGCGTTCACCGGTCCCGTGGCCGATGCGGACGCCGCGGCCGCTTGCCGGGCCGGTTTGTGGCTCGCCTTCGACTTCTTTCAAGAATCCCATGCCCTCAGCCAAGACTTAGACACTCCGGAAGGAAGCTTCTGGCACGGCATTCTGCACCGCCGCGAGGGCGACGCGGCCAACGCCGCCTACTGGTTCCGGCGCGTCGGCCGACATCCCGTATTGGCGGAACTGGAGCGGGAGGCCGCCACATTGGGTTTTCAATCTTCCGACCGCAGCGGGTTCGCATTCGGATTCATCGAAACTTGTACCCGGACGGGGAATTCGACCGAGCGTGTGGAACTTGCTGAAATGGATCCAGTACCGCGAATGGCAGATGCTCTACGATCATTGCCACGACCTCGCCAGCGGAGTGTGAACTTCTCGTGAAGTCGTTCGACGCTTGCAATCCGAGTCATCGCCGCGGTAAAATGCCAGTGTGCATGAACCCGCACTATCCCTGGCGCGTCTCAGATAGCGAACCGGCGTCGGCCCCGACGGCCCGCCGGTTCGCCGTCGTAGGTATGGGGGTTATCGCCAACTATGAGTCCCAAGACGTATTCCCCGCTCGAATCGAGCGTCCTGGTGTTGAACAAGATGTTCATGGCCGTGCACGTGATCAGCGTGCGCCGGGCTTTCTGTTTGCTCGCCAAGCAGCAAGCGGAAGTGGTGAGCGTCGAAGAGGGCCAGTACCTCAGCTACGATTTCGAATCGTGGGCCGAGCTGAGCGCGTTCCGCGCCCAGCACTTCCGCGACGAGAACGACGACTGGGTGCGGACGCCCACCGTCGAAATCCAAGCCCCGCGCGTTGTCCGACTGCTCGACTACGACAAAGTGCCCCGGCAGGCCGTGAAGTTCAACCGCCGGAACATCTTCGCCCGCGATAACAACCAGTGCCAATACTGCGGCCGGAAGTTCATCATGAGCGAGCTGAGCCTCGACCACGTCGTGCCGCGCAGCCAAGGCGGCGGGACGACGTGGGAAAACATCGTCTGCGCTTGCGTGGAGTGCAACGTCCGCAAGGGGGGCCGCACCCCGCGTCAGGCCAATCTCACGCTGATCCGCAAGCCGGAGAAGCCGAAGCGCAGCCCGATGCTCAACATGAAGCTGAGCCAGAAGAAGTACCACACTTGGCAGTCGTTCCTCGACAGCGCGTACTGGAGCGTTGAACTCAAGTGATTGAGTGTTCGGGGTAGCCCGACGCGCCAGCGAGGGAATCAAAACAAGAAGCCCGGCGAATTGATCGCCGGGCTTCATCCATTCTTGCAACCCTCGCTGGCGCGTCGGGCTAACCCGATCAAATCCGATCCAACGAATCCAACCAGTTGCAGATCTCTTCCAGCGTCTTCTGATCCAAATACTCCTTGCCGAAGTCCTTGAGTTCCCGGTAGATCACCGGGAACTTCTTGGCCTTGAGTTTCTCGTTGGTGTCCTTGATTTCCTTCAGCACGGGATCTTTGTCCCCCGCGACGACGTAGAACGACAGCGGTTGATTCGGCAGGTTGTCTTTGGCGTTGCCGTTGAGCACGGCCCCGCTGACGACCGCGGCGCGGATCAAATCCCGGGCGTTGAAAGCCAAGTACATCGCCATCGAACCGCCGTTGCCCATGCCGTGAACCACCACGCGGGAGCGGTCGATGGTGAACCCGGCGATAGCCTGATTCAGAGACTGCACGAGTTCCTCGGTTTCGGTCGCCACCCAATCGACGCCGTTTTTCGCCTGCGGCCCGATGAGGATGAAGTTGTGAGCGTCGCAAAAATCCTCCCAGATCTTCCACATATCTTTGCCGTCTTTGCCACCCTTGCCCACGTCGTGCAACCAAATGATCACGCCGTACGACTTGTTTTTGTCGTAACCGCTTGGGCCGTCCGGCAGGTACATCCAGTATTTGCGACCGCTGGTCTTGTTTGAAAGGTCCTTCAAGAACCCCTTCTCCATCTCCTTATCGTTCTCTTTCTTCTCCTTGCCGAGGGCCATCTCCAAGCTCGACTTCGGCGGTGACTTCTCCGGGAGTTCTTCGCCGAGCGCCGCGAGTTTCAACGGCACTGTTTCGACTTTGCCGCCCGCTTTGCGCTTCACTTCGACCTTGAAATCGAAGTTCAGTGGAGCGCCGCGAACCAACTGAGAGAGCTGCGTCCGGCCGGTCGTGATCGGGGTGAGCATGGGCGACGCGGCGGGGCCGAATTTCATGATACGGTCGCCTTCCTTGATCCCCGCGACATCGGCCGGGGACTTCGGATAGACGTAACGCACTTCGACGCCCGGCTCCGGATCGTCGCGCATCGGCAAGATACCGAGAAACGGCTGCGAGAAGGTCGCGGAACTGCCGCCGAGGACGACATCTTTGAATTCCACCGGCTTGCCGTCGCGCTCGACGGTCAGGCTGATCTTGTCCCCGTCGTACTTCGGCCCGAGGAGCATCATCAAGTCTTTGAAGTTCTCGACCGGCTTGCCGTTCACCATCGTGATCTTGTCGTTCGGTTTCATGCCGATTTTCTCGGCGACCGACTGCGGGGCGACATTCCCGACGATGACGGGCACGTTGTAGAGTTCGTCGGGCGTCTTCGGGTTGAAGCCGAGCATCCCCCGGCGCAGTTCCTTGCCCTCCTTCAGCCGTGGCAGAATCGCGTTGATGTCGTCGAGGGGCACGGCGAACCCGATCCCGCCGTCGTACCATTCGACCCCGGCCGCTTCGCCTTCGCCGCTCGGAGACGCCGGCACCAACACGCCCAGAACCCGACCGTCGATGGCGACCAGCGGCCCGCCGTAATTGATCGGCGAGACTTTGCAATCGGTCTGGATGAGCTTGCCCCAAATGCGGTCGGTCGCGCTCACGATCCCCCGACTGACCGAGGGCGTCTTGCCGTCTTCGTTGTCGAGCGCCCGACCGAGGGCCAAATTCCACATGCCGACTTTGATCTCGGCCTTGGGGAAGGGAACCGGCACCGCCAGATCCTTGAGATCGACCTTCAACAGGGTGAGCATCCGCGAGGTGTCGTTGGCGATGATTTTGGCCACGAGCCGCGGTTTGCCGGGCACCGTCACGAAGATGTCGGTCGGCTTATTGGCGAAGTTGAAAGCGCTCGAAACGACGTAGCCGTCCGCGCTGACCACGAGCCCCGAAGTCGGGCCGACCCCTTTGCGAACGGGCGCCGGGCCACCGGGCGCGCCACCGCCGCCGACGGCCCCCGTTCCGCCGGCCGTCTCGATCTTCACGATCCACGGGGAAGCCTTGGCGATGGCCGCCTTCATCGCTTTCTCGTTCTCTTCGTTCACGTCCTGCGCAAGGGCGAACGCCGGCACCAAGAACACGGCGAGCAAACAGTATCGGAACATGGCGATCTCGGTGTGTCGAATGACGGACTACGTGGGACGATCTCTGTTAGCCGGACGCGCCAGCGACGGCCGCGAGCAGGGCTCTCGATTGGCCGAGCAACCGGTGACGACCCGTTCGTAGCCGCCGCTGGCGCGTCCGGCTAACCAATCAAAACAATCACTTCGGCGGCTCGATCGTCCCCTTCGGAACGGGCAACACGGGCACCAGCCCCTTGGGCCACTCGTCGAGTTTCAGATCGATCGTTTTGAGGTTGTCGCCGCGGCGGACTTCCAACCGGAGGGTCATCCCCGGCTTCGTTTTCCGCAGGAACTCATTGAACGACTTGATGCTGTAGATCGGTTCGCCGTCGATGAAGCTGACGAGATCGTTGATTTCGACCCCCGCCTTGGCCGCGGGGGAGTTCGGGTGGAGTTCGTCCACGTAGGGCGGGGTGCGTTCCAGAATGTTCGGCACGAAGCGGATGCCGTGGAAGCCGCCGGCCGTCAGGGCGACGATCGCTTTCACGACCGGCTTGTATTTTCCTTGCATGCCCAGCGTCACGAATTCGGGCAGGCTCACCGTCTTCGGTTTGTCGTTCTCCACGATTTCGACTTTCGCATTCAGCGGGATGGCGTAGTTGATCCACGTTTCCGAGAGGGTATTCTTGATCTCCCGGCCAATGATGCCGAGCAACTGCCCTTTGCGGTCGGTGAGCGCCCCGCCCCCGGCCCCGGGGTTGTTCGTGATGGCGTCGACGACGTAGACATCGCCGGTGTAGGGGAAGTCGAAGATACCCCGGCGGCCGTGCAACTTGGCGCAAGACGAAACCGCGCCTTGCTGCACGCTCATCGGTTCATTCCGCGTGGCGATTTCGAACTGGTTGCTGAACCCGAGCACCCAATCCCCGGCCACGGCTTGCGGTCGCTTCAAGCTCTCCGCGTAGTCGAAGAACGGCAGATCGAGGCCGGTCGGTTCGTCGGGTTTCTTACCGTCGATCTTGATCTTGAGCAATGCGATGTCGAGCACCGGTTCGGTCACGACCACGACGGCTTTCACCTTGCGTCCGTCGTAGAGGTGGATGATCAACTCGGCCGTATCGAGCGTCTGGCTCGCGACGGTGAGGATGTAGCCGTCGGCGGAGACGAGTATCCCGGTGGAGTAGTTCACGACCCCGCGGAAGCCCCCGGAGCCGAAGATCTTGACCATCTTCTCGTTGACTTGATCGGCGACTTTCGTCACCGGCTCCGCCGCGGAGACGGGAGCCGCGGTGAACAGGAAGAGTGCAAGTACGGAAGGAACTATCCAGCGGAACATGGCAATTCCAATTTTGTGAATGATCCAACCCGAGCGGTGGGCGTTAGGCCCTCCGAGGAATTCGCGCTCGTGGTCTTCGGCAGTCTCGGAGGGCTGACGCCCACCGCTCAGATTACTTTTTCACGAGCGTATACGTCCGCGCGGTGATCGTGGCGAACGTCTTATCGCCGAACTTGCAGACGATCTTGTGGGGCAGTTTCACACCGCCGATGTCCTTGAAGTCGTAGAAGTACAGCTCGCACGGGTCTTCTTCTTTGGTGAAGATCGCCTCGCAGCCGAGCAGCGAGCGATCCTTCTGGGAGAAGTACCACTTGGCTTCGAACTGGCCTTTCTTCGTCTTGAGCACGTCGCAATCGACGCGGAGGTCGCCGAGGTTGCCGGGCATCTTCCCGTCGGCGGGCGGCGGGTAGAACGGCTCGGAGCCGCCGTGGACGAAGCCGGGGCTGAAGCTCGTGTTCGGGTTCATCCCCTCGCGGAGTTGGGTCATCAGAATCCGGTAGTGCCAGAGCGTGGCCAGCAACCCGCCGCTGCCTTGGGGCAGGGCCAGTTCCGCTTGGCCGATATTCTCGCCCAACGGCTTCACGGCGTCTTCGATCCCGTCGCGGGACATCTTCACTTCGGTCGTGCCGCTCTTGTCGTCGATCCACGTCAGCTTCACGTTCCCGCCGCGGTCGGCGAGTTGGACGTTGCCGTCGAGCGTCCAGTCGCCGGTGAGCTTGGAGAAGTCCCCGAGGTTCTTCTTGATCTCGGCCAGCAGTTCGTCTTGGGCCTGCACGTTGAAGTAGAAGTTCGCGTAGCCCTTCTTCACCTCGACCATCTTCGCGGCCGGGGAGAGTCTCGCCTTGTCGGCGCCGGGGTTCGGCGGCGGACCGCCGGGTCGCGGCCCCGGTTGCGGCTGCCCCGGTTTGGGCATCGGCGCTTCGCCCGACTGCGGTTCTTTTTCCTTCACCTGATCCATGTTCCCCATCAATCGCACCAGCATCTCCTTGCTGGTCGTACCCCGGCGGTACCTCAGGGGCACCCGCCATTCTTTCGGATAGATGCCGAGGATGTTCTTGTACTGGTTCGTGCTGGTGGTCGAGCGGCCGGCGAAGGCGACGAGTTGATCTTGGGGCTTCAAGCCGCGCCGGAAGGCGTCCGATTCGTCGAGCATGGAGCTGACGAAGATCTTGCTCAGGTCGCCTTCCTCGGCGTCCGTGCTGAAACTCGCCCCGAGTGTGGCGTGGTCGGTGTCGATGCCGACCTTCAGGTGCCCGAGGAAGTTCTTGATCTGGTTGATGCTGATGGCGTAGCCGACGCCCGAGTTCACCCGGCCGCGCTTGTCGAACGACCCCCGGCCGTTGATGCCGATGAGTTCGCCCTTCATGTTGAAGAGCGGCCCACCGGAGTTGCCGGGGTTGATCGACGTGTCGATCTGGATGCAGTCGGTGTATTCTAGGGTGCCCTTCCCTTCGGGCGGCTGGTAGCGGTTGACGCCCGAGATCAGGCCGAAGGTCACGGTCGGGTTGAAGTCCATGGCCAAGCCGAAGGGGTTGCCCATGGCGAGGGACCATTCGCCGGCGCGGGTTTGATCGCTGTCCCCGAGCTTGACGAACGGGAACTTGTCGCCGGGCTTCTTCGGCAGCAGTTTGACGAGCGCGACATCGCCGACCTTATCTTGCCCCATCAACACGGTGTCGTAGAGTTTGCCGTCGGCGAGGCCGCATTGCAGGATGGCGCCGGTCGGTTGGACGACGTGGAAGTTCGTGAGGCAGAGGCCGTCGTCCGAGATGACGACGCCGGAGCCGCAGACTTTGCCGCCGAAGAAGCAGACGGCCGCGACGGCCGGCTTCACCTTGGCGATGACCGCGATGCGTTCGTCCTCGGCGACCTTGACAATGCCGGGGATTTGGGCCTGCGTCGCCGGGGGGGCCACCGCCACGAAAGCGATAGCCAATGCGCTCGCGGTGATCGCGAACCAGAAAGAATATCGGAGGGGCGGCGTCATGGTGCGGCTCGGGGTTATTTCTGGAGGCGGGCGTCGCCGAGGTTGAGCTGGCCACCCGTGTAGAGCGACTCGCGATCCACGGTGATCTTGAGTTCCTTGACTTCCTTCACATCGAACAACTTGTCGACCGCCTTGTCCGTGCGTTTGACGACTTGCTTGAAAAGCACCCGCCCGTCGCCCTCGATGGTGACGCTCACCGCGCCCGTGGCAATCTGCACGGTTTCGTCGATCCCCAGCACGACGTGGAAGGTTTTGAACTCGGCGCCGAGCTTGTACTTCAGCGTCGTTTCGGGGTAGATCCAAAGCCCTTTGGGGTACGTCTTGCCATCGAGGCGGAGGGGCAAGCCCATCGCGGTTTTGTTCTTCGAATAGGTGAAGTACGGCTCGCCCTCCACGGCTTTGGGGGCTTCCACGTCGGGGTCGAGGTCGGAGAGGTACGACAAGTTCCCTTGGCTGAAGTCGAGCTTCGCGACCGAAGCGAGCGTCTTGTATTCGAGCGTGGCGCCGCTCACCGATTTGACTTTCAACCCCGAGCCGGCGAATTCCACCGAGGTCGCGATGACGACGTTGCCGAAGACGTCGATCACTTTGCAGACGGTCGGCAGGATCACGCCGCGGGGCGGTTGGTTGAAGACGATGCCGCCGGTGGCGCGGGTGAGGGCGTAGTCGGTCTTCTGCCCGTTCGTCTGCTCGAAGTCGATCCGATCCCCCTCGGCGTTGCCGGTGAGCACGGTGCCTTCGAGCTGCTGGAGCGCGTCGCCGCCGTTGTCGCGCTTCTCGCGGATCACGAACAAATCCCGCTTGCCGCGGGTGAGCATGAGCTTCTTCCAGTCGATTCGGTGGGCCGGTTTGTGGGCATCGCGGAGCAGAACGAACACGGCTTCGAGCGGGATTTCCGCGGTCGGCGCCTCGGTTCCGGTCGGCCCGGGCAGCGTGCCGGGTTCGATCTTTTTGAGTTTGAACTTGGCTCCGCCGGGAGTGGTGCGGAGTACCGAACCGTCGGTGAGTTCGAGTTCGTCGTAGGCCACATCCGCCAGCGTCGGCGCTTTCGGCCCGATCTCGACGGCGGAGAGTTCCTTGATCGGGATTTTCACTTCGGCGTTGGCGTCGTCTTTGTACGTCAGGAATTGCGGATCGACGCCGACGAGTGCGCCTTTGATCGGCTTCCCCGACAGGGGCACAATCTCGGCGGCGCGGGCCGTGGCGGTGAGCGCGAGGAGGATGCCGAGGGCCGGGCGGAACATGGTGACGTCCTGGTGTCGGGCGCGGGTGGCAATCAACAAAAACGCGGCGGCCGTGGTTGAAGACGACAGCCGCGCGCGTGCGAACCGGGGCGAGTTACTTGTCGAGGCCGTTCATACGGTTGAGCGACTTGAAGTACTCTTCGATCATCGGCTTGTGCTTGGCCGGGAGATCGCGGGTGAGTTCTTGGATCGCCTTCTGGCGTTCCGACGGGGGGAGCTTGCCCCACGTTTCGGCCAGCTTGCGGAGTTCCTTCGGATCGACCTTGCCGTCCTTGAGGCCACCCGCAGGCAGGGTGCTCGTACCGGCCGGGGTGCTCGGCTGATCGCCGCTCGCCGGGCCGGGGGCGCCGCCGCCGGGGCAGTTGCCGCCGTTGCACTGGCCGCC
>JANOSQ010000750.1:0-2686 GCA_031415915.1 Fimbriiglobus sp.
CAAGAACATCATCCTCATCGGGCCGACGGGCGTCGGCAAAACCGAAATCGCCCGCCGCTTGGCCGACCTCGTGCAAGCGCCGTTCATCAAGATCGAAGCGACCAAGTTCACCGAAGTCGGCTACGTCGGCCGGGATGTCGAGAGCATGGTGCGCGACCTCGTCGAGGTCGCCATCGGGTTGGTGAAACGCCGGCAGAAAGAAGCCGTGCTCGCCAAGGCCGAGGAGCGCGTCATCGAACGCTTGCTCGATTTGTTGGTGCCGCCGACGAAGACGACGCCCTGGGAGCCGGAAGGGGAAAAAGAAGAGGCCGAGAAACGCCAACGGACGCGGGATAAGTTCCGCGAGATGCTGCTGGCCGGAGAGTTGGAGGATCGCGTCGTGGAAATGACCGTCGAGCAGAAAGCGTCGCCCGTGCAGGTCTTCTCCAACATGGGCATGGAGAACATGGACGTCGACTTGCAGGGGATGTTCGACAAGTTTCTGCCGAAGTCGAATGCCCCCCGGGTACTCCCCCTCAAGGACGCTCGCAAGGTGATCTTGGAACAGGAGACCGAAGCGCTGATCGACCGCGCGGCCGTGTCGGAACAGGCCATCGAACTCGTCGAGAACCACGGGATGATCTTCCTCGATGAGATCGACAAGGTCTGCGGGCCGCAGTCGAGCAGCGGGCCGGACATCTCCCGGCAGGGGGTGCAGCGCGACCTGTTGCCCATCGTCGAAGGGACGACGGTGAACACGAAGTACGGGGCGGTGAAGACCGACCACGTACTGTTCATCGCGGCCGGGGCGTTCCACACGTCGAAGCCGAGCGACCTCATGCCCGAGTTGCAGGGGCGCTTCCCCATCCGCGTGGAATTGACCGATCTGAGCCGGGATGACTTCCTGCGCATTTTGACCGAGCCGCAGCACGCGCTTACGAAGCAGTATTCCGAACTGCTCCGCACCGAAGGGATCGACCTCAGCTTCACCCGAGATGGCACCGAAGCGCTGGCCGATGTGGCCTACGAGTTGAACCGCACGACCCAGAACATCGGCGCCCGCCGGCTGCACACGATCCTGGAGCGCGTGGTCGAGGACATCAGTTTCGAAGGCCCGGACTTGGCCGAGAAGAAGGTGGTCGTGGACGGGAAGATCGTGCGCGAAAAGATCGGTGCGATCATCAAGAAAGATGATTTGAGCAAGTACATCTTGTGACCGCTATTGCAGCGTCGCATCGGTGGTTTTAGACGATCGACGCGACAACGTCGCTTACGCGTCCGGCTCCGAAAGAAACCACCCCAAATCACTTGTGTGACCGAGCACTTGCTGATCGGCCTCGGCGAAGATGCGGGCATCGGCTTGCATCAAGGCGCTCTGGAACTCCGACAGCACCGCGGCCTCTTCGGCGCTCTTCAAGTTGAAGAAGCGATTCAGCGTGTTGAGCAGGAACTTCTCGATCGTCACGACCGTGAGGGCGCTGGCCACCTCGCCGGCTTTGTGGCCACCGATGCCATCGGCGACGATGAAGACGTGCCCGCGGTGGCTGCTGAATTGGGACGGCGCCTGCGCGACGCTCGATTGGTGCACGCAGAGCGTCCGAGCCAACTCGACGACCACGAAGTGATCCTCGTTCACCGGCCGGACTTTCCCGGTATCGGTCATTCCGAAGCTCCGCACGGCGAGCCGGCGCGGTTTCGCGGTGTGGTCATGGTGGCCTCGTTTTATGTTTTCCGTTGATCATAGTGTGCCACACCCGGTGAAGCCCGACCGAATTTCGTATCAACTCCCGGGCCGCTGTGTGAGGCGGAGCCGGAACTCCCTACTCCGCAACGGGTTCGAGATGGAACATCCCCTGTACACTTTGCGAACGGCGCGCCGCGATTTCAGACACCTCCCAAGCCGCGCATTGGGTAAATCCAGAAACTTCGGTTGAACTTCCCGGTGAATCTGCGAAATTAGTGCTATGTGGGGCCATTCGTCCCCGCTTCACAGTTTTTTCGCCGGAGTCTCCACCTATGACTCGCCGATACCTCGCCCTCGCGATTCTTCTCGTCGCCCCGATCGCGGCCCGCGCCGACGTGATCCTCGACGACTTCACGAATCCCGGCTCGGGTACCCAGTTCGTGATCGCGTCGCAGAATTCCAACCCCTACGCACTCGATCCGGTGAACCTCGGCGGCGGAACCATCCGCAACGCCGTCTTCACCGTGACCAGCCCGAACCCCGCCGGCCCCTTCTCGCTGCTCGGCGTCGTCGGCGGCGGATCGGTCGACATGTTCTTCGATTCGACCAGCAGCGGCAACGGGGTCATCAGCTACACCTTCGGCGCCCCGATCAATTTCAGTGGCATCGGCGGCGCGGCCGGGGCCGTGCGGCTCACGACCCAATCGCAAGCGACCATCGGCAACCCGAACGTCGCCTACTCGCTGAGCGTGCAAACCGCGTCGGGCACCTTCAGCGGATCGGGTAGCTTCGTGAATTCGGCCGGCTTCGTCGATCAAGACGTCCTCTTCAGCAGCCTCACCGGCAGCGGCGATCTTTCGCAAGTCACCGGTTTGAGCCTGACCGTCACCGGCCGAACCGCCGACGACTTCCGCCTCGACAAGATCTCCTTGACCGAGCCCGTGCAACAAGTCCCCGCGCCCCCCGCGGTGTTCTTGGCTCTCGCCGCCCTGCCGGTACTCGGCCTCCGCCGCTACTTGGGTC
>JANOSQ010000751.1:0-2770 GCA_031415915.1 Fimbriiglobus sp.
ATCGAACTGTTGGTCGTGATCGCGATCATCGCGATTTTGATCGGGCTGCTCTTGCCCGCCGTGCAGAAGGTCCGCGAGGCCGCCGCCCGCATGACCTGCCAGAACAATATGAAGCAACTCGGCCTCGCTGCGCACAACTACGAGAGCGCGAGCGGCTATCTCCCGCCGGGCTGGATGGGCCCGCGCAACAACGAGACGACTTCCACCGGCGTCGTCATCTCCGGCAACTCGCTGATCGGCTCACTGGCGTTCTTGTTACCCCAGATGGAGCAGGAGAACATCTACCGGGCGATCCCGCCCATCCTGTTCGATTTCAACGCGGCGTCCGCCCCCAACTGGTGGACCAACGCGGCCGCGTTCACCGCCGGCACCGCCAAAGTCAAAACCTTCCTGTGCCCGTCGGATAACCCGGAGAGCGCCTCGAGGGGTATCGGCATCTTCACGCACTTCGCCAATATCTCGGCCGGATCCCCCTATCCGCTCGGCTTGGTCTTCGTCGCCCCGAACTTGCCCGTGACGAGTACGGCCGGCCAACTCGGCCGTACGAATTACACGGGTGTCGCGGGAGGGGCGGGCCGGGGCACCCATCCGGTCGGCTCGACTCTGGAAGGGGTGTTCACCAACCGCTCCAAAACCGTGCTCACCGCCATCACCGACGGCACCAGCAACACGCTGCTCTTCGGCGAATTGACCGGCGGGGAAACCACCGCCCCGAAGGAGTACTCGGGATCTTGGATGGGCTTCGGGGCGATGCCCACCCTCGCGGGCATGAGCGGCAACAAAGCCGCATGGTACCAGTACAACAGCAAGCATACCGGCGTGGTCAACTTCACCTTCGGCGACGGTTCGGTGCGGTCGATCCGGATGGGTGCGACCGACTACAAAAACCTCTCCGGCCCGCTCCCCGGCGATTGGAACGCTTTCCAGTACCTCGCCGGGATGCGCGACGGCCAAATCAACCCGTCCGGCACGCTCATCAATTGACTCGAACCCGAGGTGGACATGAACCGATTCCCGATTGCCGTTTTGGCATTCGCAATGGTATTCGCAGCGGCGGGCTGCGGCGGCAACGAAAAGGCCGAGGTGCCGAAGGCCACCGTCGAGCCGCCCAAGGAGCCGTTGACGATCCTGACCAACATGCCCGATGACAAACCCAAAAATTAACGACGGCGCGGGGATTCCGATCTTCGCCTTTTCGCACGGGTGAACCCCCCATGCTCTCCCGACGGGATTTTCTCTTCTCCACCGCCGGCGGCTTCGGAGGCCTCGCGCTCTCGCAGTTGCTCGCGGCCGATGGGGCCAAGGGGGTACCGCACCATAAGCCGAAGGCGAAGCGCGTTGTGCAGTTATTCATGGCCGGCGGGGCGAGCGCCGTCGATCTGTTCGACTTCAAACCGGAGTTGGTGAAGCGGCACGGCCAGCCGGCGAACTTCGGCGAGAAGGTCGAAGCCTTCCAAGATGGACTCGGGCCGTGGTTGAAACCCTTGTGGGATTTCAAACCGTACGGGCAATCCGGAAAGTTGATCTCGGACACGGTAGCGCCATTGGGCGAAGTCGCGGATGAACTCGCCTTCGTCCACAACATGGTCGGCAAGACCGGCGTCCACAGCCAAGGCACATTCCTCCAAGCCACGGGCTTCCAATCGCCTGGCTTCCCCGGTGCGGGTTGCTGGATTAGCTACGGGCTCGGCTCGCTCAACGAGAATCTGCCGACGTTCGTGGTCATGCCCGACCACCGCGGATTCGCGTCCAACGGGACCAAGAACTGGGACTCGGCCTTTCTGCCGGGGCAGCACCAAGGCACCGTGCTCTTCCCCGGTCGCACGCAGCCCATCAACGATTTGTTCCCCGGTAAGCGCGGCGACTTCATCACGAAGGCGAGCGACGCCGACACGTTGAAGGTGTTGGAGCAGTTGAATCGCGGACACGCCAAGGATCGCCCCGGCGACGACCGCCTCGAAGCGCGCATCCGCAGTTACGAACTCGCGGCGAAGATGCAGCTCGCCGCGCCGGAAGCGCTCGACTTATCGAAGGAGACCAAAGAGACGCTGAAGCTCTACGGCCTCGACCACGGTAAGGGGACGTTCGACAAGGAGATCAACCCGCTGGAAGAGACCGACGCGTTCAGTCGCAAGTGCCTGACGGCCCGCCGGCTGCTGGAGCGCGGCGTCCGCTTCGTGCAAATCTGGAGCGGCAACGACAACGGCTTCCCGCGTCGCAATTGGGACAGCCACGAAGACGTGAAACGCGATCACGGCCCGCTGGCGTTCGGCATGGCCAAAGGCGCATCCTCGTTGATTCAAGATTTGAAACGCACGGGATTGTTAGAAGATACCATCGTCCTGTGGACGACCGAATTCGGGCGGATGCCGAGTTCGCAGGGGGGCAAGGGGCGGGACCACAACCCGTACTGCTTCACGAACTGGCTCTGCGGCGGCGGTATCAAGGGCGGGGTGTCGGTCGGGGCGAGCGACGAGTTCGGCTACAAACCGGCCGACCGCAAGAAGCCGACGGAGGTCTACGACATCCACGCCACGATCCTGCACCTGCTCGGCATCGACCACACGAAGTTGACGGTGCGCCACAACGGCATCGACCGCCGCTTGACCGACGTGCACGGGCATGTCATCAAGGGTTTGTTGAGTTAGCCGGACGCGCCAGCGACGGCGGCGATCCGGGTGTTGTTAGCCGGACGCGCCAGCGACGGCGGCGATCCTGGTCATCTAGTTCGTCAGGGTCAGCGAGGACCCGGTTCGCGGCCGTCGCTGGC
>JANOSQ010000752.1:0-2833 GCA_031415915.1 Fimbriiglobus sp.
GTAGTGCACGGTCTGTTCGAGGACATGGGAGACCTGTACATCGGAACGGATTTCAAGGCCCGGAATGCCGCCGGCGATGCGACGGAGCCATGCCACCAAAACATGGTGTTCGCAGGTGAGGCCGAAGCCGCCGTCGGCGTACGGCAGTTCGATGGGGTCGGTGCCATCTTCCGGGTAGACGATAAACCCGCGGGCCGCGTCGCGGCTCGCCGAAGGGGGAAAGGGAACATCGAGTTCATTCAGCAATCGCACCGCGGCGGGGTGGAGCCATTCCCCCGCGAGCCGTTTGCCGACGGGCGTCGCTTCCAGCAGCGTCACCCGCGACCCTCGCCGCGCCAGCGCGATGGCCGCGACGCAGCCGACCGGCCCCGCCCCAACCACGGCGACATCGGTTGCGGGCGGACTCATGAACGCGACTCGAAAGATAGCGGCGATTGGCCCCGTCATCTTACAGCGCCGATCACGGAGCGGTTCCAACACCTTGCTACAATGCCCGCATGTTGCGCGAAGAACAAATCGAACTCCGCCGGCAGCGGGCCAAGGCCGGCCGGTATCGCATCGACAATCTGAGCAAGAAGAAAGTCTTCTCCGACTACCGCGTCACCAACCCCGAAACCGGCGGCGAGTACACCGTCGGTATCCGCGGGTTCGACACCGGCGACAATTCCTGCACCTGCCCGGACTTCAAAGCCAACACCCTCGGCACCTGCAAGCACATCCTCGCCGTGCTCGAGTCGCTGAAGGACGATCTTCCCGCGAACCTCCAAAAAAAGAAGGCCGTGATCGTTCGGCCCGAGTTGTTTCTGCATTACGGCGAGAGCCTGCAACTCGGGGTTCACCTTCCGCCGCGGCACTCGGACAAGCTCGCGGCGCTGGCCAAGAAGTTCTTCGACGAGCGAGGTCTCTGGTCCGGTCGCGGTCGCTTCGACGACTTGATCGCGGCCGTGGAACACGTCCCCGAAGAAGTGACGGTGATGTCGGACGCACTCGACTTCGTCGACCGCGAGGTCGAGCGCGCCGAGATGCTGCGCCGCGAGAAAGCGTGGGTGGAACAACTCGGAGCCGGGACGCTCGATTTGAACTTGCTCAAGGTGCCGCTGTACGACTACCAGATGCGCGGGGCGCTGTTCTTGGCCTGCCGTGGACGGTCGATCCTCGGAGACGACATGGGCCTCGGCAAGACGATCATGGCCCTCGCGGCCGTGGAACTGCTGGCCCGCGAGCGCGGCATCGGCCGGGTGCTCGTGGTGGCCCCGAGTTCGGTGAAGTACCAGTGGGAAACGGAGATCCAGAAATTCACCGGCCGCGCGGTGCAGGT
The DNA here is from genome assembly GCA_031415915.1 of Fimbriiglobus sp. Taxonomy (GTDB): domain Bacteria; phylum Planctomycetota; class Planctomycetia; order Gemmatales; family Gemmataceae; genus JALHQU01. Next base: position 1,319 of record JANOSQ010000752.1, read on the forward strand.
CATCGAAGGTAGCCCGACCGACCGCACCGATCTCTACGCGGAGCCGACGTTCTACCGACTGGTGAACTACGAGCAGGTCGTGCGGGATCTGGATGCAATCAATGCGTGGAAGCCGGATGTCGTGGTGCTGGACGAGGCCCAACGGATCAAAAATTGGGAATCGAAAACGTCGAAGGCGGTGAAGAAACTCGCTAGCCGCTACGCCATGGTGCTCACCGGCACGCCGCTCGAAAACAAGCTTGAAGAGCTGTACAGCATCGTGCAGTTCATCGACGAGCGCCGTTTCGGTCCGGCGTTCCAATTCCTTCAAGATCACCGCGTCCTCGACGAACGCGGCAACCTCGTCGGCTACCGCAACCTCGATTCGATCCGCCAGAAACTCGAACCGATCTTCCTGCGGCGCACCCGCGCCGAAGTGCTGACGCAGCTGCCGGCTCGCACGGACAGCACCGTCTTCGTCGAACTCGACGAGCAGCAGCGCGGGCCGTACGAAGAGCAGCGATCCACCCTCGCCCGGCTGTTGCAGAAGAGCTTCCTCAGCGACATCGACCGCCGGCGGATCTTGGCATGCTTGTCGAACATGCGGCTTGTGTGCGATAGCACCTTCTTGCTCGACAAAACCACGAACCACTCGCCGAAAATCGACGAGTTCGCCGAGATCGTCAAGGAATTGCAGGCCGAGAGCGGGCACAAGCTCGTCGTCTTCAGCCAATGGGAGACGATGATCCTCAAAGCCGCGGAGAAGCTCGATCAGTTGGGCATCGGCTACGAGGTGCTCCACGGCGGCCTGAGCGGGCGCGACCGCAAGACCGCGCTGGCGACTTTCCGCACGCAGGCCGACTGCCCGGTGTTCCTCAGCACCGACGCGGGCGGCGTCGGGTTGAATTTGCAGGTGGCCGACACGGTGATCAACCTCGAACTGCCTTGGAACCCCGCGGTGCTCGAACAGCGCATCGCCCGCGTCCACCGGCTCGGGCAGAACAAACCGGTCCGTGTGATCAACCTCGTGACCCGCGGCACCATCGAAGAGCGCGTGATGCGGACACTCGAACAAAAGCAGAATCTGTTCGCCGGCGTCTTCGACGGTGACGAGGACGAGATCGCATTCGCCGCCGTGCCGACGGGCGGTTTCTTGGCGACGGTCCGCGAGTTGATCGGCGAAGCCAAACCGGAGGTGGCAAAAGTGGTCGTATCGATGACGGATTGGCCGGTGCTCGAATCGACGGTGGAGCTGCTGGAATCGCTGGTGAAATGGTGCGGGCGATCCGACGTGCAGGAGCAATTGACCCCGGAGTTGCGTGGGAGGTTGATGGCGGCGATGGGGAAGATCCCGCGCTGAGTCTCCCGGTTGAGTTAGCCGGACGCGCTAGCGACGGCTACGATTCGGGTACTCGATGGGCCAAAGAAACTCCGGCACCCAGTTCGTAGCAGTCTCCCGGTTGAGTTAGCCGGACGCGCTAGCGACGGCTACGATTCGGGTACTCGATGGGCCAAAGAAACTCCGGCACCCAGTTC
>JANOSQ010000753.1:0-2622 GCA_031415915.1 Fimbriiglobus sp.
TTCGAACTGTGTTTCCATCGCTTTCTCTGTGTCTCTGTGCCTCTGTGGTCAATCCATCCATGAATCCATCCGGTGAAATCCCCGGTCGGTCATCAGCCCTCCGACTTGCGGGCCAACCCTTCCGGCATCTTTTCCAAGACCGAGTCGATCAATCCGTAATCGCGGGCTTCCGCGGCCGTCATGAAGTTATCGCGGTCCGTGTCCTTCTCGATCTGCTCGAGCGTCTTGCCCGTGTGCGTCTTCATCAGGTCGTTGAGTTTCGACTTCAACTTCTTGATGTTCTTCACGTGGATGTCGATCTCGGTCGCGTTCCCCTCGTAGCCGCCGAGCGGCTGGTGGATCATGATCTCCGCGTTCGGCAGGGCGAAGCGTTTGCCCTTCTCGCCGGCGGTCAGCAGCATCGCCCCCATGCTGGCGGCGAGGCCCATGCAGTACGTCGCCACGGGGCAACTGATGAACTGCATCGTGTCGTAGATCGCCATCCCCGAACTGACCGAGCCGCCGGGGCTGTTGATGTACAGGTGGATGTCGGCCTTCGGGTCCTCGAACTGCAAGTACAGCATCTGGGCGACGATCAAGTTCGCCATTTCGTCGCGCACCACCCCTTGCAGGAAGATGATGCGCTCCTTCAGCAAGCGGCTGTAGATGTCGTACGCTTGCTGCTCGCGGCCCTTGTTGTCCACGACCATCGGGATCAGCGGCATGGTTCGGCCCTCGTCCGGGTGGGACGGCCGCGTTTCTTGTATCGGCGGCCGGCCATCGGGGTGTGTCGGATTCGTCGGTGGAATTCGCTGCGAATCGGCCCGCCCGCGCGGTTGATGCGGGCGGTGCCGGATGAACCGGTCGGCGAAGCCGGGTTACTTCTTCGGTTCGACGGGCGGCTTCGACACCACTTCGTCCACGATGCCGAAGGCCTTGGCTTCTTCGGCGGTGAAGTAGCGGTCGCGCTCGGTCTCCTTCGCGATCACATCGAGCGGTTGGCCGGTGTGCTCCGCGAGGATCTTGTTCAACCGCTGGTGCTCTTTCAGAATCTCGTTGGCTTGGATCTCGATGTCCGAGACTTGCCCGCCCACTTGGCCGTAGGGCTGGTGGCACATGACCTTGCTATTCGGCAGGGCGTAGCGCTTGCCTTTGGTGCCGGCGCTCAGAAGCACGGCGGCCATGCTCGCGGCCATGCCGATGCAGTAGGTGTTGATCTGGCAGTCGATGAACTGCATCGTGTCGTAGATGGCCAAGCCGGCCGAGATCGAGCCGCCGGGGCTGTTGATGTAAAGGTGGATGTCGGTCGATTTTTTGTCGGTGACGAGCCAGAGCAATTTCTGGATGGTGATGTTCGCGACGAAGTCGGAGATCGTCGGATCGCCGCCGGTTTCGGGGCTGCTGCCGATGAAGATGATGCGGTTGTCCAGCAGGAGCTGGGCGATGGTCATTTCGCGGGTGCGCTGGTAGTCGCCCCGTTGCAGCAGGGGTGCGATGGGGCCGAAGTTCTGGGCCATCGCCATCGGGTCGCTTTGGGGTGGAAACATGGTGGGCCTTTCCGGCTTGCGGGGAACGCGGCGCCGCTGGGGCGAGCCGACCCCGGTCTCGATTCGGGTGCTTTCAGTCTACGCGGCGGGTCAAACGCTGCCGTCGGTCGCGGTGGCGTCCGTCGTGGCGGTCGCGTCTTCGTCTTCGTTCATGGGGTTGAATTCGTAGTCGTCGTAGACCGCGGTTTCCAGCACCATGTCGAGGGCTTTGCGCTCCAGCAACTCGGTGGCGAGCGACTCCATCATGTCTTCGCGTTCCATGCGACCGCGGACTTTCCGGGGGTTCTCGCCCATCCGGTCGGCGATGGCGTCGATCTCGGCGTCGATATCCGCTTCTTCGATTTCGAGCTTCTCGAGATCGGCGATCTTCTGGAGCACGAAGTGCTCTTGGAGGGCCGCGGCGGTGCTGCGGAGCGCGTCTTGGGTGAGCGAGCGCTCCCGGCTGACGATCTGCTCTTCGGTCATGCCGGCGCCGCGCATTTCCATCACGCGGCGCTGCAAGGTCTTGCGGGCTTGGCGCTGCAAGAGGTCTTGCGGGAGTTCCCACTTGGTGCTGCCCGCGAGCGATTGCAGCACTTGCGTGCGGGCCGTCTGGCGCTGCTGGTACGCGAGGAATCGCTCCAGCCGGGTCGACACGACCTCTTCGAATTGATCCGCATTGCGGACGTCGAATTGGGCGAGCAGGTCGGTCGTGAGTTCGGGCAGCCGCATCGTCTTGATGTCGAGGATCGTGAAGTGCGCCGTCACGACTTTGCCGCGGAGCGTCGGGTTGACCCCTTGTGAGAGGGTGATGTCCACGGTGCGGGTGTCGCCGACTTTGGCCCCGACCAGATTCTTGCCGAAGTCCTCGGCGACGCCGTCTTCGAGGGCGAGCCGCTTCTCCACCTTCAAGCGGACTTCGTTGACCTTATTCATCTCGGTCTCGCCGTCTTTGATGACGAGCGTGGTGGTGACGAGGTCGTCCATCGCCACGGTGACGCCGTCGCCTTCCTTCGGGGCGAGCGTCCCGTAGGGTTCGAGGATCCGCTTCGTTTCGCGGGCGATGTCGTCCGGCGTGAAGGTGTGGATCGGCCGGCGGATTTTCAAACCCTTGTAG
>JANOSQ010000754.1:0-8102 GCA_031415915.1 Fimbriiglobus sp.
CCGCCGCTCGGGGAATGGACGCTGGCGGTGGGCACGCCGCTATTTCACGGAGTGGAGTTGATGGAGGCCGTGGTTCGCCCCCTCCTCGAACGATTGAGCCGGCAATTCGGCGATGTGCAGTACTTTTGCAACCACGCAGAACTCGGCTTGCTCGTTTGGACACGCGCCGTTCGGGGAAGGCTCGTCAGGGGGTACGGTTGGCTCGGCACGCAGAGCCGAACGATTTGGGAAGCGGGGTCGCCGACCCCGGAAGAAAGCGATCTCGGCTTCCGGTGCGCCGCGGGTCAACCGCCGATGATCGATCCGGGTGACCGAACCGGCGCCGTTCCTTTTACCGAAGAATCCCTGTTTCAACTCGCCTGCCGTTGGAGCATCGATCCCACGACGCTGGACGAATCCTTCCTCGAACCGTTGTCGGGTCTGCTGGGGAAGCTCCCCCGTTGACCTCAGACGCGATTCTTCCCCGCCCGGCACTCATCGCCTGTTGCTCCGCTTCCAATTCCGGCTTACTCTGTGCCCATCGACTCTCCCGGATCAGCCGATGTCACTCTTCGCCACGACGCTCTATCACCACGAAAACGGCCGGACGATCCTGCACGCGATGCCGGTGATGGCGGTGGTGCTGGTGCTGCTGGCCATCGCTTACCGCTACTACTCGGCGTTCTTGGCGGCCAAGGTCGCGGCGCTCGATGACAGCCGGGTGACACCCGCGCACCGGCTGAACGACGGCCAGAACTACCACCCCACCAACAAGTGGGTGCTCTTCGGCCACCACTTCGCGGCGATCTCCGGGGCGGGGCCGCTCATCGGGCCGGTGCTCGCCATCCAGTACGGCTACATGCCGGGGTTGCTCTGGCTCGTCATCGGCGTCTGCTTGGCCGGGGCCGTGCAGGATATGCTCGTGCTGGCCGCAAGCGTCCGGCGCGACGGGAAGTCGATCGCCGAGATCGCCCGGCACGAACTCGGCAAACCGGCGGCGATCTTGGCGAGCGTGGCGATTTTGTTCATCGTCATCATCGCGCTGGCCGGGTTGGGGTTCGTGGTGGTGAAGGCGCTCGGCGGCGAAGAGGCGAGCTTGCCGAAGGGAGCGGTGATCCGTGTGCCGGGGAGTGTCATGGATCACGTGAAAGAAGTGCAACAGCCGAAGGAGTCCACCATTGTCGAACTCCCTAAAGGCTGCACAGTCAGTTACTCTGCGGGCGACACTGGTTCCAAACGATCGGAGTCGTTCCGAGTGCGTTATCCAAAGGGGGAACTGCCGTTCCACGTGATGGTATTCAATGAAATCGATACGCCAGACGGTGTCCCACGCCGCGATCTCGACTCACGGCTATACACCCTCCCCGCTGGTTGCACACAGGTCATCCCCGGATCGTCGTGGGGCACGTTCACCATCGCCTGCACCATCCCCATCGCGCTGCTGGTCGGCCTCTGGATGTACCGCATCCGCCCCGGCAAAGTCATCGAAGCCTCCCTCGGCGGCGCCGCGCTCACGCTTTTTGCCGTCGTCGCCGGCGGGTGGATTCCCGGCTCCGCGCTCGAACCGTACTTCTCCCTCACGCGGAACGAGACGATCATCGCGCTCGTGGTCTACGGCTTCATCGCGGCGGTCTTGCCCGTCTGGTTGCTCCTCGGGCCGCGGGATTATCTGTCGAGCTTCCTGAAGATCGGCACCGTCATCTTGCTCGTCGCCAGCGTTTGCATCGCGAATCCGCCGCTGCAAGCGCCGATGCAGAACGAAGTCTTCATCAACGGCGGGCCGACATTCCCCGGCAGCATCTTCCCGTTCGTCTTCATCTGCGTCATGTGCGGCGCCGTGTCCGGATTCCATTCCCTCGTGTCGTCTGGCACGACGCCGAAGATGATCGAGAAGGAATCGCACATCCGCACCATCGGTTACGGGGCGATGCTCATCGAAGGGCTGGTCGGCGTCACGGCGCTCATCGCCGCGGCGTCGTTGCCGAACGACCTCTATTACGACATCAACATCGACATCGAACGCTCGCCGGAGTTCCAGAAACAGTTGAAGGAGATGGACGAGAAATACGGCCGCGACCCGAACGCCAACCTCGGCACGGAGAAGACACACGACTGGAAACTCGGCCGCGTCGAAGAGAAAGTCGGCGGCGAATCGTTGCGGGGAAGAACCGGCGGGGCCGTGACGCTGGCCGTCGGCATGTCGCTGATCTTCGAGGACGCGTTCTCCATGATCGGGGCCACGGGCGACGGATTGCTGAAGTACTGGTACCACTTCGCCATCATGTTCGAGGCGCTGTTCATCCTCACGACCATCGATGCCGGGACTCGCATCGGCCGGTTCCTGCTGCAAGAAACGGTGGGCCGGGTGTTCACGCCGTTCGCCCGGCCCGACTGGTTGCCGGGGGCGCTGCTGGCGAGCGCGATCATCACCGGCGGCTGGGGTTGGCTCATCTACACGGGTAGCATCGACACCATCTGGCCGATGTTCGGCATCGCCAACCAATCACTCGCGATCCTCGCGCTCGCGCTGGTCACGACTTGGCTCGTCAACACCGGCCGGATTCGCTTCGCGCCGATCACCCTGCTGCCGATGCTGTGGGTTTGCAGCACGACGCTCAGCGCCGGGGTCATCCTCATCAACGAGCGCTTCCCGATGATGATCGACAAGGGGAACAAACTGATCGAAGCCGGGAAGGTGGCCCAAGGGAATAAGTTGGTGTGGACCGGCTACCTCAGCAGCGGGCTGACGCTGTTCGTCATCGGCAGCGTCGGGGCGCTCGTGATGTGGGCGATGGTCCGCTGCGTCGGGGTGCTGCTGAAGATGGTGCCGACGCGGAAGCCGTGACCGCATTTGACCCGTTGGAATGTGTCCGGTAGACTGACCCGGTAATTCGGCATCGAACTTCGGGGCGGCTATGCATTCCCACACGTCCCAATTACTCTCGCTCTTGGCACTGGTCGCGTTCGCCGCGGTGGCGCGATCGGCGGAACCCGTCCCCGCCGATTGGGCCTTCAAGAAACCCGGTTCGCCGACGGTCCCCAAATCGAAAGCCGCGGGCGAACAGCCCATCGATGCGTTCTTGCTCCAGAAGTTGGACGCCTTGAAGCTCGGATACTCCATTGCGGCGGATCGCGGCACGCTGCTCCGCCGGGTGACGTTCGATCTCATCGGGTTACCGCCGACGCCGGACGAGTTGAACGCATTCCAGAGCGACACCTCGCCCGAGGCCTTCTCGAAAGTCGTGGCCCGATTGCTCGCCTCGAAGCAGTACGGGGAGCGTTCGGCACTCTACTGGCTCGATCTCGTCCGCTTCGCGGAAACCGACGGCTTCAAGGCCGACGACGCCCGGCCGCACGCTTGGCGCTACCGCGATTACGTCATCGACAGCTTCAACGCCGACAGACCGTTCGACCGTTTCGTGCGCGAGCAAATCGCCGGGGACGAACTCGACCCGAACGATCCGCAGGCACTGATCGCCACGGGGTTCCTGCGGCACTACCCGGACGAATACAACGCGGTGAACTTGGAACAGCGCCGGCAGGAAATCCTCAACGACATCACCGACACCGTCGGGGCGACGTTCCTCGGCGTCACCCTCGGTTGCTGCCGCTGCCACGACCACAAGACCGACCCCATCGCCCAGAAAGATTACTACCGCATCCAGAGCTTCTTCGCGGGCTACAAGCCCGTGGATGTCCCGCTCGATCCGAAATCGGTGCGGGGCTACGAGGAGAAATTGGCCGCGTGGAAGTCGAAGACCGAGGCCATCCGCACCCGGATGCTCGCGATCGAGAAGCCCCACCGCGAGAACGCCCAGAAGAAGGAGCGATTCCGCTTTCAGGAGGAGCACTCCCGGCTGATCGACCTGCCGACCGACAAGCTGACGCCTCTGGAACAACAACTCGCGGCGATGGTCGCCAAGCAAGTCTACTCCGACAACCGCTTCGCCCCGACGATGCTCAAAGGCGAGGAACGCAAACAGTGGGACGCGCTCGCCAAGGAATTGGCCGCGTTCGATGCGGACAAGCCCAAGCCGCAGGCCACGATCCACGCGATGACCGACCTCGGTCAGAATCTTCCGCCGACGTTCCTGCTGAAACGCGGCGACTGGCGCAAGCCGGACACTGTGATTCAGCCCGCGTTCCTTTCCACGATCAATGCCGAAGTCCCGAACGTCACCCCGAAGGAATCGACCTCCGGCCGGCGGACGGCGCTCGCGAACTGGATCGCGAGCCCCGACAACCCGTTGACGGCCCGCGTCCTGGTCAACCGGATCTGGCAGCAGCATTTCGGCAAGGGTTTGGTGGCCTCGTCCAGCGATCTCGGGCAAACCGGCGACCGGCCGACGCACCCGGAGTTGCTCGATTGGCTCGCCGCGGAGTTCGCAAAGTCGGGGTGGAGTGTCAAGCACATCCACCGGATCATCGTGCTCTCGTCGGCGTATCGACAAGCCGGCACCGGCAACGTTGACTCGTTGAAACTCGACCCGGAAAACAAACTCCTCGGGCGTTTCCCCCGTCGCCGCTTGGATGGCGAGGCGCTCCGCGACGCTTGCCTCGCGGTCGGCGGCCAGTTGAACCCGAAAGCCGGCGGCCCTAGCATCTTTCCGGAGTTGCCCGCAGAATTGAAGGTCGCCGCCGCGACTTGGAAGCCTTCGGCGGACGTGGCCGAACGGAACCGCCGGAGCATCTACGTGTCGGTGAAGCGCAACCTCCGCTACCCGATGTTCGCCCTGTTCGACAGCCCCGACCGGAGCGAATCGTGTTCCCGGCGATTCGCGACCACCACAGCCCCGCAAGCACTCGCGCTTCTGAACGATCCGATTCTCTTGGCCTTCGCCAACTCGCTGGCCGTGCGGGTGGCGAACGAAGCCGGGCCGAAGCCGGAAGACCGCATCGACCGGCTCTTCCTGTTGACGCTGTCCCGCAAGCCGACGACGGAAGAGGAAGCCGCGCTCTCGGGCTTCTTGAAGAAGCACAAAGGCACACCCGCGGAATCGCTCCTCGACTTGTGCCACGCCGCATTCAGTTTCAACGAATTCCTCTACGTGGATTGACCGATGCTCACCCCGTCCACGGTTCAATCGCGCCGGGCCTTCTTGCAAACGGCCGGGCTGGGCCTCGGCTCGCTGGCCTTTGCGCTGGAGTCGCGCGCCGATGACAAATTGAAGCCCCACCACGAAGCCAAAGCGAAGGCGGTCATCTTCCTCTTCATGGAAGGCGGGCCGAGCCACATCGACCTGTTCGACCCGAAGCCGACGCTGACGAAGCACCACGGCGAGAAACTCCCCGCGAGCTTCGGGCGCGTCATCACCCCCATGGGCACCGGCGGCAACACCCTGCTCGCCTCGAAGCGCAAGTTCACCAAACCCGGCAAGTCCGATGTCGAAGTCAGCGACTGGCTGCCGCACATGTCCACGGTCGCCGATGAACTCTGCGTGATGCGGGCCTGCTGGGCCGACGGCTTGAACCACGTCGGCTCCGTCTGCCAAATGAACACCGGCTCCGTGCTCGCGGGCCGGGCCAGCCTCGGCTCGTGGGCGCTCTACGGACTCGGCTCGGAGAACAAGAACCTCCCCGGCTTCGCCGTCCTCACCGATACCGGCGACGTCCTCGGCGGCGCCCGCAACTGGGGCACCGGCTTCATGCCAGCCACGTACCAAGGGACGCACTTCCGCCCCGGCGCCAGCCCGATCTTGAACCTCGCCCGACCCGCGACGGTCTCCGCCGAGCAACAGCGCGACAAGTTGGAACTGATCACGAAGCTCAACGCCATCCACTCCCGCCAACGCCCCGGCGACACCGATCTCGACGCCCGCCAATCGGCGTACGAACTCGCCTTTCGGATGCAGGCCACGGCACCCGATGTCATCGATTTCAGCAAGGAAGACGCGAAGACGAAAGAGGCCTACGGGCTGAACAAAAAGGAGACCGCCGAGTTCGGCCACCGCTGTTTGCTCGCCCGCCGGCTCGTCGAGCGCGGGGTCCGCTTCGTCCAAATCTACTGCGGCGCCGGTAGCCAGTGGGACGCCCACGGCGACATCGAAGGCAACCACACGAAGATGTGCCTGCGGGCCGACCAACCCTCGGCCGCGCTCATCCGCGACCTCAAGCAGCGCGGCCTGCTCGACAGCACCCTCGTCATCTGGGGCGGCGAATTCGGCCGCACTCCGATGAGCGAAGGCTCGACCGGGCGGGATCACAACCCCTTCGGCTTCACCACCGTCATGGCCGGCGGCGGCGTGAAACCCGGTCTGGTGTACGGCAAGACCGACGACTTCGGCCTCCGCGGCGTCGAAGGGAAAATGCACGTCCACGATCTCCACGCGACCATCCTGCACCTCATGGGCCTCGATCACGAGAAGCTGACCTACCGCTACTTGGGCCGCGACGAACGCCTGACCATCACCGAAGGTTTGGTCGCGCAAGACATCTTGCGTTGATGCACCCGCCACGCTATGCCCCGGCAAACTCCGGCGGGGCCAGCCATGCGCGCGTTGCAATGCTTATCGCTCGGTTCGATCCTCGCACTCGCCGGCTGCGCCGATGTGCTGTGCGATCGCTCCGTCAACGGCATCGTCAACAAAGAAGTGAAGACCCCGGCCGTCACGCAAGCCTCCGTGGAATCTGCCGCGCGCGTCGATAAGACCGGCCGGCAACTCCTTTCCGGAAGCCCGTTCCTCGGGGTCGAGGTCGCCTTCCAAACTATCGACCGCCCCGAGCCGGAGTTGTTCCACCGCGACGCCCACGGCCTCTTCATCTCCGAGGGCTTGGTGGCGAAGTGCAAAACGAACGACCAACTCGCGGCGGTACTGGCGTCCGAAATCGCGCAGATGGTCGCCGAGACGCGGATGACCGAACGGATGCAGTTGCCCGAGCCGATCCCCACGGCGGCGCTGGGCAATAAGCTCGACGGCACCACCGATTTCGACCCGCCGCGGGCGATGGAATTGGCCCGCTTCGAGAAGGCCGCCCACAGCCCGGCCGAGAAGAAGAAGTGGGCCTCCGCCGATCCGAAGGCCATCGCGAAGGGGATGTTGAAGGACGCCGGGTTCGATCCGAAGTCGTTGGACGAAGTTGCCCCGATCCTGCGCGAAGCGGGGCGGAACCAGAACATCGCCAAGCAGCTCGGCGGCCGCGGGGACACGCCGCGCTGGTCGAATTGAATCACTTCGCCGTGGATCGTCCGGAGGCCAATGCCGTGTCGCTCTTCCGGCCTGAAAGGCCGGTTCCGTCAGCCCAGGTCGGAGTTGGCGGAGCCAACGGAGGCCTGGGTACCGGAAGGAGGAAAGCTCCCCCGGCCTGAAAGGCCGGTTCATTTCTCGCCGTGAACCGGCCTTACAGGCCGGACTTCTGTTTCTCGCAGGTACCCAGGCCTCCGTTGGCTCCGCCAACTCCGACCTGAGCTGACCGCGGACTTGGTGGAACGAGTGCGCAACCTCAGCCCGGCGGCCAGAAAATCCCTCGGCGGGTTACTGGAACAGGACGCGGCCGAAGAGGCCGAGTACAACCGCGAACTCTGGACGGAAATCCGCCGGCGGCTCGACGCTTACGACCGGGGAGAAGTCGAAGTTATCAGCGATTGGCGTCAAATGATCGCGGAAATCCGGGCGATGAGACCAGCTGGATACTCGGTGGCGCTTCCTCATGGATCCCGGAGTTATCACAGAAATTAGCCGGTGGTCGCTGACCACCGGGTCGAGTTGAAAATATGACACAGGGAGAGAATCAGGGCTAGACAATCTCTCCAACAGGAGGACACGGTTCAATACTCATGATAGAATTGATGAGCACCGTTTTTCTTTCGCTTTTACCAACAATCTTGATGTGCACGAGCATGAAATCCTTTGAAGTGCCTTCAACCCTCCCAGTAAGGCGTTGTCCATCTCCGAGCTTGAAAACCCTTATTGGCTTTACATTTAACTCCAAATCATCAATGATCTTCTGCTGTACATCGTCAAAAATCATCAGAAAGGCCTCCGCTTTGGTCTAATAGTGTGTGTGTTACTCGCCCGCGTGAAACTTTAGCATAGAATCCAACTACCCTCTACCCTAACACTTCATGCTAATTCCTGCAATCCCTACAGGATCATAGTCTCGGAAATGGTTAAAAAAACTCACGG
>JANOSQ010000755.1:0-3932 GCA_031415915.1 Fimbriiglobus sp.
CGGTGACCTTCTTCTTGTCGTCCCCTTCGCCCTCGTCTTCCTCGGTGTCCATCACCACCGGGTGCTCGATGAAGTCGGAGAACTTCTTGACCAGCGAGCGGAGCTTGTACTCGTTCAGGAAGTCCTTGGCGTCGTCCTTCAGGTGCAGGATCACGTCGGTGCCGCGGGTCGCTTTCTCCGCGGGTTCGATCGTGTACTGCCCTTGGCCGTCGGAGTTCCACTTGATGCCGTCGGCGGGCGCACCGGCGGGGCGCGTGTGGACGGTGACGCTGTCGGCGACCATGAACGCGGAGTAGAAGCCGACGCCGAACTGGCCGATCAACCCCGGCGAATTGGGGTCGTTCTTCGCCTTCACCGCTTCGACAAACGCTTTGGTGCCCGACTTCGCCACGGTGCCGAGCAGGTCGATCACCTGCTCCCGGCCCATGCCGATGCCGTTGTCCGAAATGGTCAGCGTGTTCGCCGCCGCATCCGGGGTGATCTTGATCTTCCAATCTTTGTTGTCTTCGAGTTGGGCGTCGTTATCGAGCGAATCGAACTTCACCTTGTTGATGGCGTCGGACGCGTTCGAGATCAACTCGCGCAGGAAGATCTCGCGATCCGAATAGAGCGAATGCGTGATCAGGTGGAGAAGCTGCTTGAGCTCGGCCTTGAATTCCAGCGTTTCGGCGGGCATCGGCGGGGAACCTCACGGGGGGCGGCGATCGGGCGACAGCGGACATCGGCTCCCTATTCTTTATTCTCGGCCCGCGAAAATGGAACAGAGCGCGGCTCGCCGTGGAGTATGATTTCTTGATCCTCACCACCGACGAGAGTTCGCCGATGTTCGCCCGTTGCTTCCTCTGTTTGGTTCTCGCGTCCCCGATCGCCGTCGCCGAGGACAAAGGCTCACCCGTGAAACTCAGCGGACTGGCGGGAACGGCGCCGGCCGCGTGGAAGTCCGAGAAGCCGGCCAACCGGCTGCGCTCGTACCAGTTCAAGCTGGCCGCCGGCGACAAGGACTACTCCGACGCCGAAGTCGCCGTCTTCCCCGAGTCGTCGCCGGACAACGCCAAGAACTTCGAGCGCTGGAAGGCGACGTTCGTCCCGCCGGACGGCTCGACGATTGAACAGGCGGCGAAGGTCGGGAAGATGGAGATCGGCAAGGCGAAGGTCGCCACGCTCGACGTGATGGGCACGTGGAAGTACAAGGAGCGGCCGCAGGATCCGAAATCGAAGGAGATGCTGCTGGCCGATCATCGGGCGATTTGGGTCGTGATCGAAACGCCGGACGAAACGACGCACGTCCGCCTGAGCGGGCCGGGGGTGATCGTCGAAAAGCACAAGAAGGACTTCGAGGCTTGGCTGAAGTCGCTGAAATGACCGGTCGCCGTCCGTAACCCCCAACCACGCTAAACATCCCCATGCGCAAGTCCGATCTCATCCGCTCGGCGCTCGGTGGCCTGTGGCGCCAGAAAGCGCGCACGTCCCTGACGCTGCTCGGCGTCGCCGTCGGCTCGTGCGCGTTGGCGTTCAGCTTGTCGCTGGGCTTGGGGTTGCGGGCGCTGATCGACAACGAGTTCAAATCCCGCGACGACTTCTGGTGGGTGACGGTCTTCCCGGCCAACCGCGGACAGACGCTCGTCGATGAGAAAGACATCCCGCCCGAGAAGATCGAGGTGAAGGGGGAGATGCCCGAGGAACGCCGGGACCGCATCCGCCTGCGCTTGATCGGCGAGTACCGGCAGCAGAACCGGCCGAAGGAGATCAAGCTCATCACGGCAGAGCGGGTCGAGCGGTTGAAAGCGCTGCCCGATGTCGAAGAGGTGCGCGTCTTCCGCGTGAGTTCGGGGCAGGTTTGGCTCGGCGAGAAAATGGACGTGGGGCAAACCTACGCCGGTCGGCTCGACACCTTCGACCCCAAGCTCGACAAGCGGTTGATCCGCGGACGCATGGCGGAAGCGCCGGACGAAGCGGTCATCACCGAATATCAACTCTACAACTTGGGCCTGCGTTCGGACGCGGAACTCGACACCGCGGTCGGCCGCACGATCCGGCTCGTCTTCGGCAAGTCCGAGTTCGAGAAAGCCGGGGCGCTGGCGGGCCTACTCACCCCCGGCAGCGGCCAAGTGGACGAGGCGATCACCCGCACGCAATCGCAGACGCTGACCAAGATCGTCGAGCAACTCCCGCAGAAGATCGACGCCTTCGATCTCGCGCCGGAGGAGAAGCTCATCATCAAACTGGTGATGGGCCGCAAGCGCAGCGAGAAGTCTGGGACAAACCGTTGGGATACGACCGCGGCCGCCGAGTTCCGGATCGTCGGTGTCTTGCGGGAAACGACGAAGGAAGAATCGACCGCCGACATTTTCAGCCCGCACAAGATGCGCGGGAGCGAGACCCAAGTGTTCCTCACGGACGCCGGGGGCGAGCGGCTATTCTCCCAATTCCCGGAACTCGCCACGCTCGGCTACACAGAGGCCTTCGTGAAGGTGAAACCGGGCGGTGACTTGCCCGCCGTCGTCGACGGCATCAAAGGCGCCGGGATGGACTGCTTTTCCGGGCTGAAGTTCTACCAATCGGTGAAGCGCGAAGTCACGCTGATCGCGGCGGGGTTGAACCTCTTCGCCATGATCTCGCTCCTGGTCGCGGCCATCGGCATCACCAACACGCTCTTCACCAGCGTCCTCGAACGCACCCGGGAGATCGGCATCTGGAAGTCCCTCGGCGCCCGCGACTCGGGCATCCTGCTTCTCTTCCTCACCGAAGGGACGGTCATCGGTTTCTTGGGCGGCTCGCTCGGCCTGCTGCTCGCTTGGCTGCTCTCGATTCCCGGCGACGGTTTCGTCGTCGGCCTCATCGAAAAACAATCGCCGGAGAAGATCGTCAGCACCAGCGTCTTCGAGTTCCCGCTCTGGCTCGGATTGGGCACCGTCGGCTTCGCCCTGCTCCTCACCACTGCCGCGGCGCTCTATCCGGCACGCCGGGCGTCCCGGGTGCAACCGGTCGAAGCCTTGCGGTACGAATAATCGATTTTCGAACTTTCCCGGCAAGATCGCTACCACCGCGCCAACGGCGGGGGCGACTCCCGCGTTTTCATCGCACGGGGCGTATCGCCCCTTTAGACTTGGTGGTAAGCCTATACTACCGATAGTCCCCATCGCCCGGCATTCCCCCGCTCCGGATCGAGGATACACCATGGCCCGCAGTAAACCCAACAGCGGCGGCGGCGAGGGCAAGACCCCCCTCGTCATCGCCCTCGTCTTTTTCGTTTTGGGCACCATCGTGTGCGGCGTGCTCGCCTACACGTTCCAAGGCGACATCGCCGCGGCGGACGCCAAAGCCGTCGAAGCCAAGAAGGATTCCGAAGTCGCCCGCAACGAGCTGTCAAAAGTCCAAGACAACCTCCGCCTCCACCAAGTCGTCCTCGGTATGGGCGTCGAAGACGATCGCCAGAAGCTTTCCGCTTCGGCGAATAAGGATGCCTTGAAAGCCGAACACGAACGAATCATGAGCCGCATCAACGGCCGGCTGCAAACGGCCATCGACGCCGAGAAGGGAAGCTTCGTCGGCACAAACGACAAGTTCAACCCGTTGCCATCTCAACTGTTCTCGTGGCCTTGGCCGAACCAGGGCGAAATGCTCGCTGCTCCGACGCCAGGCCCCCTCGTCGAAGCCCTCCTGAAGTATTACGCCGAGCGCGAGATGGCGATGCGCAAGTTGAACACCGAAAAGAAGACGGTCGCCACGCTGGAAGTCGACCTCACAGCCGCCAAAAAGGCTTACGATGATGAGAAGGCCAAGTTCGCCAAGGACACCGCTGACATCCCGAAGCAGATCAACGATATCCGGATCGCCCTCGCCAAGGATCTCGATGCCAAGAAGCTCGAGTTCACCGTCGCCGGCAAGGATTACCGCGGCGACATCGGCAAAGCCAAAGATGAACTCGCCCT
>JANOSQ010000756.1:0-4037 GCA_031415915.1 Fimbriiglobus sp.
GGCGAATATCAATATCGCGATCCTGAACGAGCTAGCTGTTCCCGTCCCCCCGCTCACCGAGCAGCAAGAAATCGTCCGTCGGGTGTCGGCGCTGTTCGCGCGGGCGGACGCCATCCAGGCGCGGGCAGCGGCCGCGCTGAAGCGGGTGGAATCGCTCACGCAAGCGGTGCTGGCTAAGGCGTTCCGGGGGGAACTGGTGCCGACCGAAGCGGAACTCGCCCGCCGGGAAAACCGCCCCTACGAATCCGCCGGCGAACTGCTGGAACGGATCCGCGCTTCGGCCCCGGCCCCCGCGAAGCCGAGCCGCACCCGTAAGCCGAAGAGTTCATTCACTCCGTAGCAGTCGCAATCGAACAACGACCGCTCCATTTTTGCGACATTTTAGACCAAGTCGAAGAATCTCGAATTCGGGTATTATTCAGCCATGAAAAGCCTGAAGCCAAAGCCGAAGTCGAAGCGTGGCCGACCCGCGAAGATCGGAATGGCATCCGTCGCGGTACTTGATGCGATTGAAGCCGGGCACACTCGACAAGCTGCCGCGGCCTCCGCGGGGATCCACCGCGCGACGCTGATGCGATGGTTGTCCCGCGGCCGGCTCGAACGCCGTGGGCCATACCGGCGATTCGTGATGAGCCTGAAACTCACTGAAGAATTGCGAAACGTGACCCGTGTCCTCAGGATCATGGAACGCCGCTACCATGTCTGAGGAGAAGGGGGTGTCACCATGGTTCGCATTCGTTTCCCCGGTCGAGTGCCTCGCTTCAAGAAGCGCGTTCCGACCTCGAAGACTTGTCCCGGTTGCGGGCACCTTTTCGCCGTGGCCGTGAAAGCCGGCAAGAGTTTCTACACGCGCTTTTGGTACTGCAAGCGGGGCTGTGGATGGGCCTGCTGGCGCCCGCCGTGCCCCTACCCGTGCGAGAAGTGTGCTTCGCCGACGGTTTGGGCCGCGTCCCGCGAATCCTACGGGTGTGTGAAGTGCCAAAACCGGACACGGTTGAAGCCGAAAACCAAGTTCGGCATTTAGCGTTATTAGCCTCTAACTTGCCACTTGGGAGAATCGCCATGCGAACGCTGCTCGTCGACTTCAGCTTCTGCACTTTGGCAGTTGCTGCGCCCGTACCTCAGGAACTCCGAAAGCCGAGATACCAAGGAGCTTGGAGAATCGTACCCGTCCGGCGGCGAAGCTGATGCCTACCTGTCTTTCGCTTTCCCCGACATCGGTCGGTGGTTACACTCACCTCCATGCCCGACGTAACCCGTCTGCTCGAAGCCGCCCAAGCCAGCGACCGCCAAGCTGCCGCCAACTTGCTCCCGCTCGTCTACGACGAGTTGCGGAAACTGGCTGCCGCGCAGATGACCGGCGAGTCGCCCGGTCACACCCTCGACGCCACCGCCCTGGTCAACGAAGCGTGGTTGAAGTTGAACGCAACTTCGTTTTCATCAAAAAGTGGGTTCCTTCGGGCGGCCGCGGTGTCGATGCGGCGGATTCTCGTGGACCACGCCCGATCCAAGAAGGCCGGCAAGCGCGGTGGGGGTCAACGGGTCGAGTACGACTTCGATCGTCTGGCCCGACCGGAGCGCGATGCCGAACTCGAAGCACTCGATGAATCCCTGAGCCGCCTGGCCCGGGCGCAGCCCCAGGTCGCCGAACTCGTGCAGTTGCGGTACTTCGCCGGCCTGGCGATCCCGGACGCGGCTCTCGCGCTGGGGATTTCTCCGCGAACCGCGGACGCCTGGTGGGCCTATGCCCGCGGCTGGTTGGCCGAGGATCTGAAAGAATCCTGAAATTCTCGGGTTCCGCCTGCGCGATCAGCGGTCAGATTACGCCAATGGGGGCATAACCGGGGACTCGCCATGACCGAACTCGACCTCTTCGTCGCCGCCGTCGCCATCACCGATACCGCGGAACGCGCCGCGTTCCTCGACCGCGAATGTGCCGGCGACGCCCCCCTGCGACACCGCCTCGACGCACTTCTCGCGGGGAACGAACAATCCCGCCACCCGCTGGATCATTCACCCGTCCCGCCGGTAGCCGCTCACCCCGCCGACGAAACCGCGACGTTCGGGGGCGCTTCCGCCCCCCCGCCGACCGCCACGTTCGGCACCGATTCCCCCGCCCCCACCGCCGACTATCCCGGCCGGGACGAGCGAGCGGGCGCGGTGATCGGCGGGAAGTACGCGCTCGTCGAATCGATCGGCGAAGGGGGCATGGGTTCGGTCTGGCGGGCGAGACAGTCGGAGCCGGTGAAGCGGTTCGTCGCCGTGAAGCTCATCAAAACCGGCATGGACACCAAGCAGGTGCTCGCGCGGTTCGACGCCGAGCGGCAGGCGCTGGCGCTGATGGATCACCCGAACATCGCGAAGGTGTTGGACGGCGGCGTCCACGACGGTCGGCCGTTCTTCGTGATGGAACTGGTCAAGGGTGTGCCGATCACCGACTACTGCGACGCCCGCAAGCTCACCCCGCGGGAGCGGCTGGAGCTGTTCGTGCAGGCGTGCCAAGCGATCCAGCACGCCCACCAGAAGGGGGTCATCCACCGCGACATCAAGCCGAGCAACGTGATGGTCGCGCTGTACGACGACAGGCCGGTGGTGAAGGTGATCGACTTCGGGGTGGCCAAGGCGACGGGCGGGGCGCTGACCGAACACACGATCGACACCGGGTTCGGCGGAGTGGTCGGCACGCCGCAGTACATGTCCCCGGAACAGGCCACGTTCAACAACCTGGATATCGACACCCGCAGCGACGTGTACGCGCTGGGGGTGCTGCTGTACGAGCTGCTCGCCGGGTCGCCGCCGTTCTCGAGGGCGGGGCTGGAGAAGCGTGGGCTGTTGGAAATCCTGCGGGTGGTGCGGGAGGAGGAGCCGCCGCGGCCGAGCACCAAGCTGAGCACAGCCGACGCCCTGCCGAGCCTGTCGGCCAACCGCAGCACCGAGCCGAAGAAGCTGACGGGTCTGCTCCGCAACGAGCTAGACTGGATCGTCATGAAGGCGCTGGAGAAGGACCGCACCCGGCGGTACGAGACGGCCAACGGCTTCGCGGCGGACGTACTCCGCTTCCTATCCGGCGAGCCGGTGATCGCGCACCCGCCCTCGACAGCGTACCGGATCAAGAAGTTCGTGAAGCGGAACCGCGGGCAGGTGATCGCGGCGAACCTCGTCCTGTTCGCACTGTTGGCGGGCATGGCGGGAACGACGCTGGGATTGCTCGAAGCACGGCGGCAAACGGAGATCGCCCGCGATCAGGAAGCGGAAGCGAAGAAGCAGGAAGCGGAAGCGAAGACGCAGGAAGCCGAGGCGGTGAAGCAGGCGGCGTTGGCACGCGACGAGGCGGCGGCCAAGGAACTGGCCCGCGCCGAGGAAGCCCGGCAGCGCGGCGTCGCCGAGGCCGAGAAGAAACGGGCCGACGAGGAGAAGCAGATCGCCCAAGCGGTGAAGTACTTCCTGCAGACTAAGCTGCTGGCCCAGGCGGACACGGCCAAGCAGGCGAACCAACTACTGCAAGGCGGCCGGTTGGCGGCCGAGGCGAAGTACAACCCGACCATTAGGGAGTTGCTGGACCGGGCAGCGATGGAGTTGGCCGTGGACAAGATCGAGGCGAATTTCCCGGGCCAGCCGCTGGTGCAGGCGGAGATCCTGCGGACGGTGGGGGTGGCCTACCTCGGCATCGGCGAGGCGGCGACGGCCCTGCCGTTCCTGACCCGCTCGGCGAACCTGTTCCGGATCAAGCTGGGCCCCGATCACCCCGACACCCTCGGCAGCATGGGCACCCTGGCGGGGGGCTACCTCATAGCCCACAAGCTGGATCAGGCCCTGCCGCTGCTCGAGGAGGCGCTGAGGCTCCACAAGGCCAAGTACGGCCCCGAACACCCCGACACCGTCACCAACATGAACAATCTGGCTGGGTGCTACTTAGAAGTCGGCAAGCCGGATAAGGCCCTGCCGCTGTACGAGGAGGTTGTGAGGCTCATGAAGGCCAAGATCAACCCCGACGCCCGCCCCGACAAACTTCTCCTCGGCATGAACAACCTGGCGGG
>JANOSQ010000757.1:0-4680 GCA_031415915.1 Fimbriiglobus sp.
ATCGCCGCCGAGCACCCACTTCGGCGACGCCCCGTGGACGATGTAAACGACGTGCCCCGGTGAGTGGCCGGGGATCTCGCGGACATCGAGTTCGATCCCGGCGACGGTGATCGTCTCGCCGTCCTTCACCAGTTTGTCCGCGGGCGGGCTGAGCACTTCGAAGCCGTACTTCGCGCTCATGTTGATGTCGGCGTCGGTCAGGAAGTCGGCCTCGTGCTCGCCGATGAGGATCGGCGCGTCGGGGAAAGCCGTCTTCAGTGCCGCGTTGCCGGCGATGTGATCGACGTGCCCGTGCGTGTTGACGATGGCCGCGAGGGTGAGTTTGTTCGACTTCAGGAACTCGAGGATCAATTCGGGCTCGAACCCGGGGTCGATGACGAACGCTTCGGCGTGGCCGTCGCGCCAGACGATGTAGGAGTTCTCGGCGAAGGGCATCGACTCGACGGCGTGGATTTGGAGCATCGACGGGTTCCGATTCTGAAGGATGGCGATTGGATCGGCGCCCGGGTCAATCCGGCCCGCGCACGTGCGGCTGCACACCCTTCAAAAAGAACTCCCGCAACTGCGCGTGCAACTCGGCGGGCAGCGGCGCGAGTTCACTCGGCTTCGCATTCGCCCGCGCTTGCTCCGGGTTGCGGGCGCCGGGGATGATGACGCTCACCGCCGGGTGGTCGAGGATCCAGCGCAGCGAGAACTCGGCCATCGAATAGCCCGCGGGAACCCGCTTCCGCAGCGACTCGACCAATTCCAACCCTTTTTCGAAGGGCAAGCCGCCGAAGGTTTCGCCGACGTTGAACTTTTCGCCATTGCGATTCATCGAGCGATGATCGGTCGGGGCGAAGGTGCTCGCCACCGTCATTTTGCCCGCCAGCAACCCGGACGCCAACGGCAACCGCACGATGATCGCCACTCCTTTGGCTTGGGCTTCGTCGAACAGCTCGAATGCCGGCGTCTGCCGGAAGATGTTGAAGATGACTTGAAGCGAAGCCAGTCCATCCTGCTTCAGGCACTCGCGCGCTTCGGCCACCGACTCGACGCTGGCGCCGAATCGGCGAATCTTCCCTTCGGCCTTCAACGCGCGCAGCGTGTCGAACATCTCGCCGCGCTCCAACACTTCCATCGGCATGCAGTGCAATTGCGTGAGGTCGAGCGATTCCACCCCCAAGCGCTTCAAGCTCGCCTCGGTGTGAGCACGGACCGTGGCCGGCGTGAAATTCTCGGGCCAGCCCGGCTTCCCGAAGCGGCCGAGCTTGGTGGCGATGAAGAGTTCCGTCGTGCACTCGCGCCGGAATCGGCCGACGAGTTCCTCCGATCGCCCGGAGCCGTAAACGTCCGCGGTATCGAGGAAGGTCGTCCCGGCTTCGATTGCCGCGCGGAGGGTGGCCAACGCGTCGGCGTCGGAGACGTCGCCCCACTGGTCGCCGCCGATTTGCCAGCAGCCGAGGCCGACTTCACCGACGCGGACGGGGTCGGTACCGAGGGGGCGTGTTCGCATGGGGGCATTCACTCGGCGGGTTCGAGGTCGCGGACTTTGAACATCACGACGACATTGCCGCGGCCGACGTAATCGACGGAGGTCATGAAGTTGCGGATGATGAGCAGCCCCCGGCCGCAGGGGCGCTCGATGTTCTCTTCGGCGGTCGGGTCGGGCACTTCGGCGGGACTGAAACCCGCGCCCTCGTCTTCGATGCGGATGGAGAATTGCTCGTCGGTCACGGTGTAGGCGACGCGGACGATCTTGTCCGGTTCCATCTGGTTACCGTGCTTGATCGCGTTGACGAGAGCTTCTTCGACGGCGAGTTTGATGGCGAACACGTCCGAATCGCCGAAGCGGTTGGCTTGGAGGGCGTCCTCGATTTCCGTTTGCACCCGGTGGACCTCGGAGAGGTCGCTCGGGAGCGTGAAATCGCGGGTGACGTGGCGTTCGCTCATGACGGGATGCCGGGGTGTGCCGTCAGAACGAGTTGAGACCCGTTTGTTCGTCCTTCACGATCTTCAGCATCTTGTCGAGCTTGGTGAGCACGAAGACGGTCATGATGTCCTTGGCGATGCCGCACATCACCAGCTTGCCGCCGACCTGCGTCATCCGCTGGTGGAGCCGGATGAGCTTGCCGAGCGCGGCGCTCGACATGAACTCGACGTTGGAGAAGTTGAGCAGCAGCTTGCGGCGGCCGAGCTCGTCGACGAGCCGGAAGAGGTCGTCGCCGATCATGGCGATGTTCTGCTCGTCGAGGATTTTCTTGTCGACGAATTGGACGACGGCGATGTCGCCGATGTCTTCGACGGTGATCCGTTGCCGGCGGGGGGCGTCGCTCATGGCCGATCCTCGTGCTGTCGGGTGATTCTGGGGGAATCCAAATCGTTCGCGGCGGGCGATAGTGAAATGTTGACGGTTCGCGGGGAAGTGTCAAGGGCGCGCCCGGCGAATTCGATGAAGCGGTGAGGGTGCGGACTCACGTCCGCTTCATCGCCAAGCCCATCCAATACAGGATCGTCTTCACCTCGAACGGCTTGAGCGTCGGCCGCAACGAGAGCAACCGCGCGGCGATCCCCGACAAATGCGGCGTGGCCCAACTCGTGGCCGGTTCGCGGCTGAAGGGGCCGAAATAGCCCCGGCTGTGGGCTTGGAATTCCACCTGATCGCGCAGGGCGTAGGCGAATTGCAGCGGATCGTCGAAGAGCGCCTTGT
This sequence comes from Fimbriiglobus sp., assembly GCA_031415915.1. GTDB lineage: Bacteria > Planctomycetota > Planctomycetia > Gemmatales > Gemmataceae > JALHQU01. The sequence goes on from JANOSQ010000757.1 coordinate 2,690, forward strand.
CCACGGAAATCAGCGGCGGGCCGAACGCGGCGGGGTAACTCTTGGTCACGGGGTGGTCGTTGTGCGCCGCCGCGAAAACGAGCACATCGCGGTAATAGGCTTCCTCGATGGCCCGGAGCAATTGGTTCCGCTTCGGCAACAGTTGCAGCTTGTGCTCGGGGACACCGAGCGAAAGGTTCACGACCTTCACGTTCCAAACGTCCATGGCGTAACGCAACCCGGCGATCACGGTTTCGACTTCGCACGAACCCTGCGGGCCGAAGACGTCCGCCGAAAAGAGCGTCGCCTGCGGGGCCAAACTGAGAATGATGTCGGCGACCGTGGTTCCGTGCGGTGATGACTGGTGGCCATCGTACGGCAACGGCAGCGGCGAGTTGGCCCGGAACACGGCCCCGTGGATCGGTGCGAGCGTTTGACCGCGCTGGGCTAAGCGATCTTCCAACACGCTCCGCTCGATGCCGGAGTCGATCACCGCGACGCGGATGCCTTCGCCCGTGGCGCGCGGGTCTTGCAGCCAGCGCTTCGGGGCGAACAGGGCGAGCAGATCGTCGAACGAATCGGGGGCATCGAGCATGGAGCGGGCCGCTTCATCCGTGAGTGTCATCGAGGAGCTTTCGCAAGCTCTCGATCAAAGTTAGGCAATGATCGACCGCCGGCGAGCCGTGCCGCACGGCGAGCATCCGCACCGCTTCGAGCAAGCGCAGCCCGGTCTCGCCATCGGTGATCGGTTCGTCATCCCCGGCGAAGCTCCGCTTCAAACGATCCAGCACCGCCTGCGATGGGGTTTCATGGACCGCGTTCGGATTGAGGGTCGCGGTGACGTTGTCGCTGGCTTTCAGCGCCGCTTCGACCGCGTCGAACAAGAGCTGGTGCGTCTGGCGTTCGGTCAGCGCTCGCCGGAGGAGTTCCGCACCCACATCCGCTGTCGCGGCGACGAGTTTCTTGTCCGCATCGACGAACTCGGGCTTGTCGAAGAGTTCGAGGATCACGTGCAAACCGGGCCCAACTCGCAGCGGCGCCGCGAGGATCGTGGAGCGACCCTGCTCGAACGGGAGCCAATCGATGCTGTCGTCCGCCGCGGAGTCGACGCGGTTCATAATGCACGGCTCTTGCCGGCTGACCACACTCGCCCCGAGCGTCCGGCTGAACGGAATCGAACCCACTGACAACGCGTTGCCATCGGGGCCGTACGCCGCGGCGGTTTCGGGTGCCCCCGTCGGCAAATGGCGGACGACGAGCGCCCCGGACTTGGCCCCGGTCGCGGTCAGCAGGAATCGGAAGAGCGTGTGAACCGCCACCGGCAGCGGCAGTGGATCGTGCAGCGCCGCGGAGCCTTGGACGAGGGGGAGCACCTTCGCCACCGCTTCGCGGAATTCGGCGAGGCTGCGGTTGAGTTCGCGCTGCCGCTTGGCCGGAATGATCTTGTCGAGTTGCTTCTTCACCGCGGCGAGGAACGTGGCGCGATTGAGGTCTTGGTTTTTGTCGAGGTAATCGCGCACACCCATGCGAAGAGCATCCAGCGGGGTCGCCTGGTTGGCGAAGCCGGTGACGAGGATGGCGACGATCTCGGGTTGGAATTCGACGAGGTCTTCGAGCAATCGCAAACCGTCCGACCCGGCCCCGAGGTTCCAGTCGAGGATGGTGAGGTCGATGGGAGTTTCGTTGACGATGCGCAGTGCGGCCTCGGCGTCGGCGGCGGCGTAGACACGGATGCCCGGCACGCCGGCCAGCCATTCTTGGAAAGTGCGGCGGACGCCGTCTTCATCATCCACGATCAGGACTGTTTCGGTCATGGTTTCGGCTTATTGGCGAGCCGACCGTGTCAACGGTCGGGTGCGTCCGAGATCCTGAAGCTTATACTTTGCGGAACTACCCGACCGTTGACACGGTCGGCTCACTTCGGAGGTGCATCGCCCCCGCGTAGTCCCCCTTCAGCAACGCGGCCAACGCCCGAAGTTGCGCCGCATCCGCACCGTTCCGCAATCGCGCGG
>JANOSQ010000758.1:0-2099 GCA_031415915.1 Fimbriiglobus sp.
GCCATCCGCGAAGATCGCGAGGGATAACCCCTTGAACAGCCCACCGAGCTTGGGCACCGGTTGATTGCGGTCGTAAAGCAGGATCTCCGGCATCGTCCACGGGACAGCTTCGGCCGCTTCGACGATCAAGATCGTGTTAGAAGTACCATCGGCGATCGCGTTCAATTTGGGACCGGGCAGACCATCAGTGAAAATAGCGGACGGTTTGGCACCCGGCCGGCTGGCAAAGACCCGGTAGTGGGTGTGGCCTTTCGGTGCAATCGTTGGATCGACTTTGGGATGACTGTACACTTTGGGCATTCGATCCAACAAACGGATGTTGTTGGGGCCGTCCCAGGGTTCATCGAAGCGATACTCGTCGAACATTTTCTCCTGCTCGACATACTTCAAAAGCAATACGCGCCAACTCACGGGAAACTTCTTCTGACTGTCCTTCGGATCGAGATAGGGAGCATTCGGGCCGGGCAGGTGGAAATGGATTTCCTCGTAAGTGTGCATTCCGATGGTCATTTGCCTCAAGTTGTTGCTGCTCGTCATCCGCGCCGCTGATTCGCCATGTCCAGGCGCTTGCAAGAACAACAAATACCCCAAGCCGAATAGAACCAGCACTACGGCGAAGGCTTCGAGCGCGCAACCGCCCGTGGTCCGCCGCCGCTGCGGTGGTTTCGGCATCGGCGCAACGCCTTCCGTTTCTTCCATCATTACCTCCCCACCACATCCACCGCGAAGAACGGGTCCGCAAACTCCCCCATCGGCCCCGTCGGGCTGACCGCGAACACATGCCTCCCCACCGGCAGAGTCTCGGGCAGCACCAGCGTCACCGTGGTGCTCGTTCCCTGCGGGGCATTGAAGCTCCAGCTCTGATCCGGTAGCACGCCACGGCCTCGGAACATCACCCGGATCGGCCCCAACCCCGGGGCGATGCGCAGCGTCGTGCCGATCTTGTCGCCCGCTTTCGCCTTCATCAAGATCGGGTCGACGCTCACGGTATGCGGGTTCCAATCCTTTAAATGATCGCCGTTGATGCAAATCGCATCGCACGCCTTCGCGGCGACATTTCCCCAGAGCACGCGGCGGCGAAAATCTTCGGCATTGAATACGAATGGCCCGCCGTGCTCGGCGAGGATCCATTCCGGGTTCATGTCCAAAATCTTCTGCGCGCTCGCGGCGTACCCCTTGGGCGTGCTGCGGTTCAGCCCCATCCAGCCGCCGGTGCCGCTGAATTGCTTCTGGTGGAAGAAGTTGTCGGCCGTGAAGACGCAGCGTTTGCCGTCGATGGTCGTTTGCAAACTCGCGGTGAAATCGGTCTGCCCCGGCAGATGGCCGAACTTGAAGCTGTACTCCTGCCAGGTCGCGGTCTCACCGTCGCGGAAGGTTTTGTCGAACGCGATAGGCCGCTCGTCGAGGAACGGCGCCCGGTAGCGGAAGGGCGATTCGAGAGGATCCGCGACGATTTCGTGCGCCCAGATCTTGTACTTGCCCTTTTCGGGCAGCGTATACACGCCGTCGAAGTGGTCGTAGTGGGCGTGGCTGAACACGACGAGTTCCACCGGCCCGAGCTTCTCCGCTGCCTGCAATTTCTTGAATTGATCGACGCTGCGCTGGCCCCACGGGTCGAGCACCATCACCCCGCCGCTGACGTTCGACTTCAGCACGTAGGTGTTGCCCGTGAGCCACAGGCTCGACCCGATCTTGCTCCACGGTTTGTCCCCGCCGCTGGCGATCTGCTCTTTGTCGACGAGGAAGTCGTACTGCGGCGGGTCGCCCATGCGGTTGGTGAAGCGCTCGAACGATTTGAGGAATGCGGCTTCTTCGACCTTCGCCGCGAGGTCGGTGATGATTTGCGGGGAGGTGATGACCGGCCCGCGCGCGGGGAAAGCTTTGGCGAAGGGGATCGCCGCGAGTCGTCGGAGCATACGGCTCGTACGGCTTAGGCCAGAATCCGTCCAGTGATCCTTGTCCGTGGTATAGGGCGCCGAAATATGCCCGGTGCCCGTCAGCGCATCTCCTACGAATAGTTGGTCGCCAACGAGGTAGGACACTGGCTCATCCAAGTCGCCAATCGCGATCTGTGGCCGAATCGTCAGCCCTTGCCATTC
>JANOSQ010000759.1:0-3351 GCA_031415915.1 Fimbriiglobus sp.
GCCGGAGGGACCGTACAAACCGATGTCGGCTTCGGAACTGGCGGCGGTCGGGGTCAAGTTGCATTCGATGACCGTGGCACCCCGGTAGCGCGTCGACTTGGCGATCGGGATCAAACTCGCGGCCGGGTAGACCACGGCCGAGGTGCCGACGACGAGCAGCACATCGCACAACCCCGCGGCGTACTGGGCCTCGGCCCAAATCTGCTCGGGCAGGGTCTCGTGGAACCAAACGATGTTCGGCCGCAGCCAGCCTCCGCAGTGCGGGCAAACGGGCCGGCCGTCGAGCACCTCGTGCCCTCGATCCTCCACCTTCGCGCAGCCGAGGCAGCGCGTCTCCCGCACGCTCCCGTGGATTTCCAGCACGTTTCGACTTCCGCCGCGCTGGTGCAGTCCGTCCACGTTCTGCGTCACGAGCGTGAAGTGGCCGGCGAAGCGATCTTCGAGTTGCGCGAGCGCGGTGTGCCCGGCGTTCGGCTGCACGGTGGCAACGTTGGCCCGGCGGGCGTTGTAGAACTTCCAGACGAGCAGAGGATCGCGGGCGAACCCGGTCGGCGTGGCGACGTCTTCGATGCGGTGCCCTTCCCAAAGGCCATCGCTGGCGCGGAACGTCGGCACCCCGCTCTCGGCGGACACCCCCGCCCCGGTGAGCACCGCGACCGACTTCGCTTGGCGGAGGGCCGCGGCCGCTTTTTCGATTGATTCCGTCATCCGCGGTCCTCTTGATTCAACAACTCCCCAGCTTCGCGACAGAATTGCTCGGCCTCGGGTTCGGTTGGCGCTTCGGCGATCACGCGGACGATCGGCTCGGTGTTGCTCGCCCGCACGTGCAACCACCAATCGGGGCCGTCGAGCCGTAGCCCGTCCACCGTGTCGGTCTTCGCCGCCGGCCAGTGCGACCGGAGCGCCGCGAGGGCCGGGGCGAGTTGAGTCCGCGGCACGGTGAACTTCGTTTTCAGCATCGCGTACCGCGGAAGCTCCGAAACCAATTGCGAGAGCGGTTTGCGCTCCTCGGCCATCAGAGAAAGAATCAAACCCATGCCGATGAACGGATCGCGGACCCAACCCAACCGCGGGTCGATGACGCCGCCGTTTCCCTCGCCGCCGATGAGCGCGTTCACCCGGCGCATTTCGGCGACGACATTCGCTTCGCCGACGGCGCTGCGGTGAAAGGGGCACCCCGCGGCGAGGGCCAAATCTTCGATCACCCGGCTCGTCGACATATTCACCACCACCGGCCCCGACGCTTGCTTCAGCCGGTATTTCACCGCGAGCGCCAGCGTCAGTTCCTCGCTCACGCAGGTGCCGGTTTCGTCGATCATCGCCAAACGGTCCGAATCCGGATCGAGCGCGAAGCCGACGGCGGAACCGGACTGCTTGACCCACGGCGCGACCTCGGCCAAGTGCGCCGGGGTCGGTTCCGGTTCGTGGACGAAATCGCCGTCGGCTTCGCAGCGGTGCTGCACGACTTCGCAACCGAACTCGGCGAGCAACTTCACGCCGAGTGGCCCGCCGGCGCCGCCGTTGCCGTCGAGCAGCACGCGCAGGCCCCGGCTGGCGATGGTCGCCGCGGAGATGTGTTCGAGCACGGCGCGGGCGTGGTCGTCTTGCACATCCGGGGGAATTCGGATGGAGCCGATGCCGTCCCACTTCGCCCGGGTCGTCGCGTCCGATTCGTAAATCTGCCGGACGAGTTGCCCTTGCTCCGGAGGGAGCACCGCACCGTCGGGGCCGAAGAGTTTGAGGCCGTTCCACGGCGCCGGGTTGTGCGACGCGGTGATCATAATGGCGCCGGCGGCGCCCAAGTTCCGCACGGCGATCCCGACCGTCGGCGTCGGGGCGATTCCCAGATCTTCGACGGCGCAACCGACCGATTGCAGCCCGGCGAACACGGCGTGTTTGAGCATGTCCCCGCTCGGCCGGCTATCGCGGGCCACCAGAACGCGGCCACCATTCAGATAGGAACCGAGCGCCGCCGCGAAGCGACAAGCGGCCTCGGGCGTGAGCGAATCGCCGACGATCCCGCGGATCCCCGAGACGCCGACGATGAGTTCCGTGGGCATGCTGCATCCAGAGTGGAGTGATGCGGCTATTGTGCGGAAGTGTGGCCGGTGTGACCGTCTGATATCTGTCATCTATCGTGTTTCAACGGCATAGATGACAGGCATCAGATGACAGCTGGGAGTCCAAACCGATCCCCCGTCACTTCTGCGGCGGCTTCGCCGGGACGGGGATCGCGAGTTTGCAGATGAGGCAGTTCACGGTTTTGCCGCGCTCGGCCTCTTCGACGAGCATGTACTTGCGGCACTTGGGCGCCGGGCAGCGGATGGCGATGACCATGGCGGTGCTCACTTCTTCTTTTTCTCGAACGCGTCGATGTACTTCTTCGGGTTGTCGTTGAACTCGTCCTTGCAGCCGGAGCAGCAGACGTAAAACGTCTTGCCCATGAACGAGACGGTCATGGTGCCGAGGCCGCCGGTGACGACGCATTCGTTCTTCTTGCCGCCACCCGCGAACGATTCGCCGTCTTTGTTGCCCGAGACTTTGTAGATCGTATCGCCAAGTCCCTTACCGCCGGCGACCTTTTCGTACAGGGCGACGAAGCGGATCCCTTCGGCCGCGGTGTTCACCGTGAAGCGGTAGAGGTCTTTGTTTTTCGCGTCGGTGCGTTCGAGCACGAACTTCCCCTTCACCAGCTTGCCGGTGAATTGTTGATCCTTGCCCTCTTTGTCGGCCGCGGTGACGAGGTACACCTTCTTTTCGAGGTCGTACTTCACGACGGCCTTGCCGAAGAACTTGCCGTCCTTGATCTCGAGCTGGATGGCGGGTTCCGCATCCTTGGCGAACTTCCAGCCCCAGCTCCAAGTCTCCTTCCAAAGCAACTTCTTGCCGTCGATGGTACCTTCGCCGTTGCCGTTCCACTGGCCGATAAACTCGCCCAACTCTTGGAGTGCGGCCTTCGCGGCTTCGTCCTTCTTGGCATCGGCGGCTTGCGTGCCGAGGGGCAGGAAGGCGAAGCCGGCCAGCAAAGCCAGCGTCAGAATGCGGCGGACGGTCATCGGGTGCTCCGGAGACGGGACGAGGCGGGTGTGAATCAGTTTATACGACGATGCCGCAGGCGGGTTGGTTCCCGGCGAGGGAAAACGAACAAACCCGAGCCGCACGGCCCGGGTTTGTATTTCGACTCTCGATTCCGACCTCAGGCCGCCTTGTGACCCAAGTAGCGGCGGAGGCCGAGTACCGGCAGGGCGGCGAGAGCCAAGAACACCGCGGGGGGCGCGGGGACTTGTTGCACGGGCTCGGTCAAGGAGATCTTGTCGAGGCGGAAGTCGTCGGCGGTTCGGCCGGTGACGG
>JANOSQ010000760.1:0-5421 GCA_031415915.1 Fimbriiglobus sp.
GCATCGTGCTCAGCACCGAACGGCGCCAGCGCGGCAAAGTCCAATCGACCACGAAGTTCGACGACATCGTCGAGATCGCGGGCACGTGGTGGGCGCGGAAAATCGAGACGCTCGACGAAGCCGGGAAGCGAACCGCACTCGAAACGCAAACGATCACCGACGTGCCCGCCGGAGAGTTCGCCGAGCGGATGAAACTGGAACTCGCGGCCAAGGAGCAAGTGCTGTTCCTGAAGCAGCCGCTTCCCAAAATCTCCGAGGCGAAGCTGGCCGCGGCGGCGGGCAAAGCCACCTTCGAGGACCGGGCCTTGCTCGTGCTGCACTTCTCCGCGACGCAGCAATGGTCGCGGGCCAAGGAGCACCTCGCCGAGTGCGAACGGTTGGCCAAGGGTCTGCCGGGGATGCGCTGGCTCTCGAACGCGTACCTGCTCGCGAGTCGCCAACACGGGGAACTGGGCAAGCGCTTGCCCCAAGATGCGGTGAGGATCGTCAGCGTCGGCGATGCGGGGGCGAAAGCGAACGCCTACTTCCTGGCGCAATCGCTGTTCGCTCAATCCCAACAGGTGCTCTCCGCGAACGAACTGCTGTCGCTCTGGAATGCCCTCGAAGCGGTGTACAAGGATCAACCCGCGCACTTGGACGCGCGGAAAGCGTGGCGGAATCAGCGTGTGTCGCTCCTTCAACAAACCGGGGCCATCGAAGCGGCGCTCGCGTTGGCCAAGGCCCTGGCGGTCGAATACCCGCGCGACGCTTACGCCCACTACCGGTACGTCCAACAACTGGCGAGTGCCGAGGACAGCGCCGCCGCCTTCGCGTGGCTCGACAAGGCGCTCGCCGAGAAGTGGGAACCGTCCCCGGAGGCGCTGCTGCGCGGCCAATACGCGGAATTGCTACGCAACCAAGGTCGCTTCCGCGAACTGGCCGATTTCCTCGGCAAATGGATCGAACGCCACCCCGAAAGCGAATCGCCCTACGCCCAATACCTCGCCGCGCTCGTGCGGAGCAACCGCGCCGAAAAGGCCGAGTCGCTCGTCGGCGATTGGCTCCGCGACGGCCGCGCGAAGGGGGAACTCCCCCGACCGACGGCCGGCCGGCTGACCGCGGCGATCGCCTTCGCCCTCGGCAACGCCTACGGGTTCAACACCAATCGGATCGATGAGCGCTGGCACGCCCCGTTGGCGGAGACCGCGTTGCACTTCGCCCGCCGCGACGAACCCTCCGGATTCGCCGACACGATTTTGCAACACTGGCGCTTCGCGGGCACCGATGCCGGCCGCGGCGTCCGCAAGGCGCTGGCGAAGGATTTGGCGACCGGGATCGGCGCGATGGCGCCGGAGCGCATCGCTCAGTACCTCACTTGGGTCTGGAACGATTCCGCGTTGGAAACGGACGACTGGGCGAAGATCTCGGCCGAGCTGCGCAAGCGCTGGGACGCAGAGAAGGACGGCGATGCCAAGTACGCGCTCGGGCAAGTCCATTTGCGCGTTTTGCACCGCTTCATCGGCGACGACGATCTGAACTTCCTGCGGGTGCAATGGAAGGGCGCGAGCGACGACCACCGACCGGAGTACGCGAATCTGTTCTGGCAGGCGTTGATCGCACGGCCTTGGAAGCCGGAGTTCGAAAACGAACTCTTCGCGCTCCTCGATCAACTCGGCCAGCCGGAGGAGCCGGCCCAAGGGTTGGCCAGCCGCGTCGCCTCTTTGCACCGCCTCACCGACGCGATGGTCGAAGCCCGCTATCAAGCGGCGGTCAAGGCGGTGGAACACCCGGAAAAGTTGCCCCGCGCCGACTGGTTGAAGAAGCAGGCCGAATTGCGGACGCAGGCCCGCGCGGGTTTTGCCGACCGCCTCCGCGCGGAAGCGGCCAAGCAAGCGAAACCGTTCGCCCAGTGGCTCACCATCGAACGGCTCTTTCTGGAGGTCCAACTGGAGCGCGACCTCAAAGCGGTAGCCGCAGACTGTTGGAACATCCTCGATGCGGTCGCGCCCAAGGCCGACCCGGACGACGATTCCTCGCGCAGCGCGGTCGCGTTGGATGCGGCCCTCCGCGATCGGACCCGCGCCACGCTGATGAATCTGGCGTCGCGGAAGGGGGCCGATGCGGCGTTCGTCGAACGGTTGTTGAAGCACCTCGATGAACCCCGATGGAAGGGGGAGAAATTCCGCTTGCTCATCGCGCTCGACCGGCCACAGGAGTTGGAAGCGGAACTGCGCGGGTGGATCGCGGGGGCCGACCCCGAGAACCGCTGGCGGGTCGCGCTCGGGTATCTGTTCGCCGAGCAGGGGAAGACCGCCGACGCGATCAAACTCTTAGAAGCGGTGGAAGCCGCCGACGAATTGACGCCGGATGCTTACCGCAGCTTGGCCGACTGGTACACCGTGGAGAACCGGCGCGAGCAAGCGGAGAAAGCCCGCGCGGCCCTGGATCAAACGACCGACGAGAACGCGCTGGCCCGGCGATTGAACCCGTATCTCCGACCGTGGCAGAACGCGAGCGGTCGCCTGCCCTCGCAGCTCGATCCGGAGATACTCCAGATCTTCAAAGTGCTCTTCGAGAAGAGCGAGTACCCGCAGAGTTACTTGGGAATCCTCGGGCAGTTCTACGGGGCCTCGCGCGACTTCCGCCTGCTCGCGATGCTCCCCGACGGCGTGGTCGGGCATAGTCCCGGCTCCATCTACGGCTTCCTCAATGCGATCTCGGGCGTGCTCGCCGAACTCCGCGAAGAGGCGACGGCCGATGAACTGGTCGCCCGCTTGGCGAAGGTGCGCGAGCAATCGAAGGCCCCCATCGACCTCCGCGCCCTCGATCTGCTCGAAGTGCTGATCGAACGCCGGGCGGCCGAGTTGCAGAACCAAGCCGGCCCGCACGCGGCCAAAACGCTCGCCGCGTTGGAACGGGCTTTCCAACGCGATTGGTCGGACGGGGAACCGAAGCTCATGGCCGAGTTCCTCGCCAACCTCGGGCACGTGACCCGCCCCGAACTCGCCCGGGAACAACTGCGGCAGTTGGAATCGCTCCACCGAGTGGCGATGGCGGGGAGCTTCGACCGGTTGTACATCGCGCTGCAGTGGGCCAACACGCTCCACGCGGCCGGGAACCCCCCCGGCGCCATGGACATCCTCGAAGTCGCCCTCAAGGAATTCGAAACAGCCCACGCCGACAAGCTGCCGACCTCGGCGAACGATGCCCTCGCCCGATTCATCGGTATGATCGAAAGCGCCGGGCAGTACGAGCGCGGCGAGAAGTACCTGTTCGGCCAACTCCGCCATCCGGTACACGCCCAGCAGGGCACCTGGCTGACGAATCGCCTCCATCAACTCTACCGAGAAGCCCTCGTCCTCGGGGGCGATGTCTCCCTCGGGAAAGGGGCGGTTCTGTACAAAGCCCTCGTCAAGAAGCTCGACGCCGAGCTAGCCACCCCCGATCAGAACCAGCGCTACGCCCTGCTCGGCCAACTCGTCCGCATCTACCGGGCGGGCCACGATCTGAAGTTCCCCGGCGTCGCCGGCGATCTGAAAGCGTTCGCCTTCGAGCGACTGCCCGCGATTCTGAAAGAGCAGTCGGTGAACCACGATGACATCGCCCGCGATGTCGCCAACGCCGTGCACGACATCGCCGGGCCGCGCGACGGCATCGCTTTCCTCCTCGACCGCGTGGAGAACGACCCCGATTGGCTGCGGTACAACAACCGCAACATCTGGAGCGAGTCCAGCGGCCGACTCGGGGAATGGCGATTGCAGGTGAAAGTTCTCGGCGACTTGGAACCGCGTTACCTGAAGTACGTGCTCGCCGAGTTGCGGCGGGATCTCCGCTCCCGCGAATCCTTCGGCCGGGCGATCTACGACCGCCGGAACAATTGGTACTGGGCCGCGAAGGAAGCCGACTTCGCGAAGGTCGCCGAGGAGGTCTACGCCGATCGGAAAGCGTCCGGTGCGTCGATCGAGTACATCGCGGAGTACCTCTTCCACGGCCTGCGGCGCGAGAAGCGGGCCATCGAAATCCTCTTCGCCGCGCACGAGCAGAAGTTGCTCACCGACACCGGCGAATGGCACCTCCTCACCTACCTGCACCGCACCGACCGCTACGCCGAATCGATCCCGCTGCTGCTGGCGCACATCCAACGCCAGCCGGACTACCTGCCTTATCGCACCTTGCTCATGCGGGCTGACTTCAAAACCGGCAAGCAAGCCGAATTGCTCGCCCTCTGGACCGAGACCGACAAATACTTCCGCGCGAAGGAGCGCTGGAACGAGAGCGTCTTGGCGATGCTCGCCGAGAGCACCTTGGAGAATCGCCTCTTCGCCGAATCGGTCAAGTACTACGAGGAACTCCTCCCGCAGTACCAGAAGGAACACCCCGGCCGCGGCGTCGGCGACGGCCGGCTGCACGCGTACTTCCTCAACGCGGCGGATGCCTACGCCGGCCTCGGCCGTATCAAAGACGCGGTCGATCGCGCCGGCGCCGCCGTGGTCATCTGGCCCGCGGGGCACCAGCGGCGGAAAGAAACCCTCGACCGCCTCGGCCGGATTCTCGATGGCGCCGCGAAGCTGAACGAGTTCATCGCGGCGCTCGATGCCGAGAAACTCCAGAGCGCCGTGGTGCGCAAGGCGCTCGGCCAAGCGCTGATCCGGAAGGGCGAGCACGCCCGGGCGATCCCGCAGTTGCGGCTCGCCGCCGAGCTTCAACCGAACGATGCCGAAGTTTACGAACTGCTGGTCGCCTGTTTCGACAAGATCGGCGACAAAGTGGGCGCGGTAACCCAACTGCTCGACGCGGTCGAACTCTCCCGGCGGGAGGCCAAGCTCTACGCGGAACTCGGGCGCCGACTCGCCGACTTAAAACGGAGTGCGGAAGCCGAGCGGGCCTACACCTCGACCGTGGAGATGCAACCCCACGAATCGGAGAGCCACACGGTGCTGGCGGAGGTCCGCGAGACGCAGAACCGCTGGCCCGAGGCCATCGCCCATTGGGAGCGGGTCGCGGAACTCCGCAAACTCGAACCGACCGGCTTGCTCAAATTGGCCGCGGCGCAGATCCACGAGAAAGAGTGGGCGAAAGCAACCGAAACGGTGAAGAAGCTCCGCGCCCGAGCATGGCCCGAGCGCTTCAACGAAGTCGAGAAGCAAACCCGCGAACTGGAAAAGGCTCTGGAAGCGGGCCGGAAGTAATCGGGCGGTGTACAATTAGATATGCGCTCCCGAATCGGGGAGTCAAATCATTCCGGAAAGTTTGTTCCGATTCGCGGGTCCGGCTCGTATCGAATTGCCACGAGACTGCCCACCCTTCCCCTTCCTGCGCACACCCCCTTCCCGTATCATGTTTGCGGGCGCGACCCTGCGCCCATTCTCTCCGATGGTCATCGCGAAAAGGGCAGGTTGCTATGGGTGAGTCGAGCCAGAAGGCCCCCGCCGAAATGAGCGG